>NZ_CP090145.1:3010532-3311585 GCF_023008245.1 Flavobacterium sediminilitoris | reverse complement strand
TGAATATTTTGAAGAAAGAGGCTTTTTAAAAATAAAAAATAAAACTATAATTTTTTCACATCCTAATTATTATGAAGTTGGTCGAAATTTATTTTACAGGAAAAGTACTCTAAGCCAAAAAACTTTGATTAATGCTTTAAAAAAGGTGTTAGGATGTACAAATTACGAAAATTCACTTCACGCGTGTAAACAATTGTATTCAATATATTCAAACATAAAAAATGATTTTAAAATAGATGTAAAAGAATTAATGTTTTTAACTACAAAATCAATTTTTCCTTCTGTTGAAAACTATTCTACAGTTAATTTGATAAAAATAATTGATACACTTACTACAGAAGAAAAAGAAGAACTTATAAATATTATTAACTATGGTGATACTGATTCTGGTTCTATAAAATGGTATAAAGATAAAATACCATATATAACAAAAGGGCTACGTACTTTAGCGGATGGTTTGTTTCTACCTAATAATGAAATTATACATAAAGTTGAAGATTTAATTAGTAATAAAAAAGAGGTTAATCTATATGACGCTTGGCTTTATGTTCATTATCATAAGATAATGTTATTAAGTGAAAATTATTTTAAACTAAATGAAACAATTATTAAGTCATTTTTGTTGTATGATGAAGTCTTTATTAGAAAACAAATCGCAAAAATATTTTTCTCAACATTAATTAAGGATGAAGAGGAGTATCTTATTAAGAAAATTTTTGATGATGAACATCCAACAGTTGTTTTTTATGCTATTTGGGGTAGCTTTTTAAGTTGGAACAAACAGAATGGAAATGTAAAAAAAATAATTTTTACTCATTTAAAAGATTTATTTACAAAATCAGAAATTTCGATAAGAGCTTGTGATTTAATGTCAACTTTTTCAATTGATTATGCTGGAGAGTGTATTGATTGGAAAAATTTTACAGAAGAAGAAAAACTTGAATTATGGAATGTTTGGGGAGAATTATATCCTACATTTTCTTCTAGTTTGCCACCAAGTGTATATTTTAATTCAGGTAGATTTGGTAATTCTATGAGGAAAGCTATGAAATACTTAACACTTCAAAATGGAGTTAATGTTTTTTATGCTTGGTATTTTCAAATAGATAAAAAAATTAAACATAAAATTGATTTAACAGATTATGAGATAGGAATTCTTGATGATTTAATTGATTTTACCAAGGATAATTTTCAAGTTAGACAAGAATTATTTATTAAAATTATTACCTATGAAAATTCATTTTTCAGTTTATATAATTTAAAAAATATAATAACCTATTGGGATAATCTGAGTAGTTATGAAAAAGGAGTATTACAAGAGATTATTAAATCTGACAGAAAAGATAATAGATGGGTAAGAGCATTGTTAATTACCAAGGATATTCCTAAAGAAATAGAAAGTCTTATTGTAGGAGATCTTGATTTATCTTCTCTAAATCCAGAGATTTTTTTTAAAAAAATTCCAACCGCATTAATTAGAGATGCTTTAAGTATTATTTATTCAGAAATGAATGAACTTGAATATTTGATAACTTATTTGAATGATTTTTGGCTAAAAATAATTGACTATATTTTAATAAATCAAATTGAACCTTTTTTTGAAATTTGTGTAAAAGAATTTATTCATGCTAATGTTTTTGGGAACAGAACTGATAATTTTTATGTATGGAAAAAAATATGTTCAAAATATAATGATTTAGATAAATTATTATATTTTGTAATATACAATATTTCAAGAGGTGTCATTATTATAAATGGGACTAAGAGTCTTTTTGATATACTAATTAATGCATATAAGGAAAGAAATAAATTTGATGATTTTATAAGAATAATTGTTACTAATATAGAAGCATTGCAGTTAAGAGATAAAGAAGATATATTTGAGTATTTAGGCAAAGAAATAATATTTGATGAATTATATAAGGAGATTTATCCTGATTTTTTTGCTATAAATATTTTAGAAAATACTAATATAACATTAATAGATTCACTTGTAGGTGAAGTTGATTCTTTTAGATTTTATGTTACTTATGAATTAATCAAATATTATATTAAAAAAGAAAAAGATATTGACATAGAATTAAAAGAAAGAATTTTATCAATACCAAATAAGATTGAAGAAACTGGTAAAACTCAAAGAATTGAACTAAAAAATAAATTTTTTATTGAAAAAAGAATAACAAATTGGATTGATTAGTTACTTTTTTTAAAATGTTCTTTTTGGAATAAACTTCCTCAATCTTGTCATGCTGAAAGCATCTCATAAGTAACTTAAAATTTTTAAACATATAAAAATCATTTTAAAATACTAATGAATTCTTTTACAAAATGACAAGTTATAGGCAAAATTAATAAACAAAAACTTTATAAATAAACTATTTGACTGCCAAAATGTGAATAAATAAACTGATTTTTGAAACTTAACGGATGTAAATCAGGAAATACAAGCATAATGTAATATATTTTTAAAATAAAATAAGGATACAGATGTATAAAGAGATATATTTCTAAAATAAAGATATCGATATATAAAATAACAATAAATTACGGTATCATTATTTTGGTATTTAAAACCTAGGCTTGGTCATTAAAATAAGAAAACATACATTGAAAAAAATATTAGAATACTTACTTTTTCCTACTGTTACAATTAATTCAAAAACATTGTCTAAAGAAGTAAGTACTAAAACCATTGTAATAACAGGAGCAAGTTATGGTATAGGAGAAGAGTTGAGTTTGCTTTTTTCTAACTACAAGGTACACCTAGTACTGATAGCCAGAACAAAAGAAAAACTAGAGGAAGTCGCAAAAAAAGTAATACAAAACGGATCGAAATGCACTATAATTACAGCCGATCTGTACCAAGAAACTGAAGTCGAAAAAACCATTCAATCTTTAAAGGAATTACCCAACGGAATAGATATCTTTATCTCTAATGCAGGGAAATCAATAACACGTTCTTTAGAAAAATCACTATATCGTTATCATGATTTTACAAGAACGAATGCATTAAATTACCTCGCTCCAGTGCAATTATTATTGGCAATAACACCAGTATTAGAAAAGAACAAAGGAAAAATTATCAATGTGTCAGCTATTAATGTGTTGCTTTTACCAGCTCCAAAATGGGCAGCATATCAAGCGTCAAAAACAGCATTTGACCAATGGTTTCGAACCAATCTTTTAGAATGGAAACACATGGGAATTAAAGGGAAAACAATATATTTACCATTGGTAAGAACAAAAATGATTCTTCCAAATGAAAACTATACAAATTATCCAGCCATGCTACCGCAACAAGCAGCAATACGAATAGCAAACCTTATTTGTTCAACAAAAAATCATACATCAAGTTGGTGGAGTATTTTCCCAAGAACGGGTAGTTTTTTCGGGAGATACCTTTGGGAAAACGTAGATTTTATACATCCTAAAAATAACTCATGAAGTTTCGCTTATTCATGAAAATCGTAGGAGTTAAAAACGTGTTTAGATTAGTGGTATCCATCAACAAACACGGTTTTAATTTACTGTCTTTGTTAGACTTTGTAAAGAATTCATCCTCTTTAGAAGCTTATCTTGAAGACGATTATGTTAAAATATCGTATCAAAAATTATATCAAGAATCCATTGCTTTAGCCTATCATTTAGAAGTAAAACATAGTATAAAGACTAAAAGTAAAGTGGTTATCATTAGTAATAATTCAGTGGCAATGATTAAAACATTGTTTGCTGTTTCTAGTTTAGGAGCCGATATTATTTTACTAAACCCAAATCAGAAAAAAGACTATTATAAATCTATTTTTGAAAATAACACAATCCATTTACTTGTAGGGAAAAATAGGAAAGAGTTTTTAGATTTTAATATTCCTTTTTTTGAAGAAAATGAAACGATAACTTCTTCGCCTTTAAAAAGAAATGCTAAAAGAAAGAATGGTAATATTATTATTCTTTCGAGTGGAACAAAAGGAAAGCCGAAAAATGAAAAAAGAAGATTATCAGCCATAAAATATATAAATCCAGTAATCGACATTATTCAAAAGTTGAACTTAATAGAAAACAAGTCGGTATTTATTTCTGTACCTGTTTTCCATGGTTATGGTTTGGCGGCTTTATTTTTATCTATTTTTTTAAAGAAAAAAATCCGCTTGACTAGAAAATTCGATGCTAAAGAAACCCTTCAAATTTTAGAGCAAGAAAATATCAACTGTTGGATAGTAGTTCCGTTAATGATTCAGAAAGTATATGCTATTCGAGACCTTCAAACAAGTGCTTTGAAAAGCATTATTTCTGGTGGCGACATTTTGCCTGCTAAGGTTATTGAAAACATTCATAAAACATCAAATATAGCAATATATAATATGTATGGTACATCGGAAACAGGAGTGTGTATTATTGCAACGAATGACGATTTAAAGAAATACCCAAACACAATAGGAAAAAGCATTTTAGGTGTAAAAATGAAAGTGAAGGATACTAAAGGAAAATCAATACATAATGAAGATATTGGACAATTAGTTGTAAAATGCGAATGGGCATCAGACGATAAAAAGGATGATTTTTACACTACAGGAGATTTGGTGTCTAAAAATGATGAAGGCTATTACTTTTACAAAGGTAGAATGGATGATTTAATAGTACTTGGCGGAGAAAATATTTATCCTAACGAAATAGAATCGATGATTTACAGAAATTCAAAAGTGAAATGGGTAAAAGTAAGTGGTAGCAAAGAAAATGGAATGGTTGGTATTCATTTGGACTTATTAGTGGAAGATAGGATTAGCTTTAATGAAATGGAGTTTCAAAACTGGATGACACAAGAAATGCCAAAATATATGATTCCAAAATCAATAAAGGTTGTAGATTATGAACCTGTTTTGAAATTAATGTAATTGAGATAATAAATTAATAAAATCGTTTTATAGTTTAATTCTAATTTGTGTTAAAACTAGGTATAGTAAAAATGTATAAAATCATAAAATATGAACTAAAACTAATATTTTGGTGATGGAGTGTTTTTTGTTAATGAAATTTATTGTTAAATTTAAGTGCTGATATACAGTGTTTTAAAACAAACAAATAAACAAACAAATTATGAAAAAACTAAATTTAAACTTGCTATTAGTAGCAGGTATTTTGTCAATGACTCTATGGTCGTGTCAAAAATCAGAAGAAGTAAATGATTCCAACATGAACATGTTAAACGAAGAACAAGATGCAGCATTATCAAAAGCGCCAGCAGCACCATGTCCAAGTATTTATGCATTAGTACTAACTAGTGGTACAGGAACTCCAGTCCCAGGAGGATTTAACTCTTATATATATAGCGTAGATCTATGTGCAGCACCAGTAGGTTATACTTATACATCGGCTATACAAATAGGAGGAACACCAGTAACAAGTGTTACAGGTTTATGTGATATGCCAGGTGTTCCAGATTTTGCATGGGCAGTTACAGGAAGAAATTCTAATTTCCCACAATCGTTACTTAAAGTACAAATTTCAACAGGGCTTGCAACAGTTGCAACAAGAACACGTTTTCCGTTGCAAGATATAGAGAATTATGGAACAGCAAACTTCTTTTGTGCAATACAAGAAGGTACTTCTCAAATTATGAGAGTAGATGTAAGTACAGGAGTTTGTACTCCTTTTGCACCAGTTGGTCCAGTACAACAATATAATGGACTAACATTTGTAGGGAACAGACTTCAGGTAATATCTGGCTTAACAAATTTGGTATGCCCTCCTAATAGTGGTGATATTTTTGAATATAATTTATCAGGAGGACCATATATTGCGAAATACTCCTATAAAAACTTACCTTCAAACTCAAATTATACAATGAAAGAATTAGGATTCTATTTCGATAATTGTTGTGGAAAAAGATGGGTAGTGGGAAGCTCGTCAGGTATTATTTCTCATAATTTGAATATTAATACTTGTGTGCCACCAAATCCAAATTTTTTACTTAATACAACTACTGTAGGAAATTTATATGCTATTTATGATTTCATGTATAAATTATAGAAATTTATATATAAAACCATAGAAAAGACTGTCAATAAAAGGCAGTCTTTTTTCTTTTGTAAGAGGTTTATAGTTTTGTATGATTTTTTTTATAAAATAATAATATTATTTTTACTCCCAATAAAAAATATCACATAGTATTGTAATGATATTACCAGAAGTTAAAAGTAAAATAGGAGAAGATATTTCTATTGTAATATACTTAGATAATTGTAAGTGGAATTACATAGTTGATTGTGGAGAAGCAAGTATGCTATCTGTAAAAGATTGCATGAATACACGTGCTATATTTATTTCTCATACGCATATAGATCATTTTATTAATTTTGATCAGATTATGCGTCATCAAGTAGGTTGTAAAGAGAGAATTGTAATTTGTGGTCCTAAAAATATAGCCTTACAAGTTCAGGCAAAATTAAGATCATTCACATGGAACCTTGTAGAAGAAGACGCTATACTGTATGAAATTAGAGAAATTATTTCCGAAAACAAGATAAAAGTATATGAAATGAAACCTGCTCAGTGGGAATTGACTCCATTAGAAGATAGGGATTCTCTTTATCAAGACGAACGGTTACTTGTAAATTACACCATTTTAGACCATAAAACAGACGTAATTGCATACCATTTTAAAGACAATGATAAAATAAATATAGCAATTTCAGAGACTTCATATAAACCAGGAAAATGGATAAATGAATTAAAAAATGCTTATATAAATAAGGATAGAAATTGTGAAATAGAGATTGATCAAGTAAAATATTCAGCTCAAAGTCTTTTTTATTTGTTGCAAGTAGAAAAAGGAAATACTTTAGGAGTTATTTTAGATCATGCAGCACACGAAGAGAATCATAATAAAATTAGAAATTTATTTAATGATTGTGATACCGTTTTAATAGAAACATTTTATAAGGATGAAGATAAAGAAAAAGCAATACTTAATTTTCATAGTTATGCATCACAATCAGGAGAAGTAATGCGTAAATCAAATGTAAAAAAAGCCGTTCCTATACATTTTTCAAGAAAATATATTGAAGAAGAAATAGCACAAATTGAAATAGAATTTTATAAAGCTTTTGAAAGAAAATAAAAACAAGCTATCAAGAATTAAGATAGCTTGTTTTCATTAAAGAATAGTTTTATCTTTTTATTATTTTTTTAGTAGCAATACCTTCTTGACTATCAATTCTTAAAATATAAATACCAGAATTTAAATTACTAGTATTAATTTCAAAATTTGCTAAGTCCATATTATTATATTTGATATTTTCTATAGTTCGTCCATTTAAATCAGATATAGTGATTGAGTTTATAACATTATTATTTAAATTGTTTATAGACAAATTTGAACTTACAGGATTTGGATAAGATATGAAATTTGAAGTAAAAAAAGTATTACTAGATAAATTACCATCTACAACTATATCATCAATAGATACAGCATCAGCATCATTACCCGTATATTGGAATTTAACTTTAAGATTTGATTGACCAAGATATGATGTCATATCAATGGTTACAGCAACAGTATTATAAAGGTCAGAATCCGGATTATTATCATTATCATCTGTAAAACCTGTTTCAGTATCTTCACTCCATACTTGCGTCCAAGTTGTTCCTCCGTCGTTAGAAACCTTAGCGACTAAGTCTCCTAAATCCTGATTAATCATATATGACCAACCAACTATCACGTTAAAGTTAAAATTAGCACTTGAGTATCCTACTAAACTAAAGGTTGGTGAAATTAAATTAGCATCATTATTAGCAGCAATCCAATCAATTGCGGCTGATGTTCCATTAATATTATAGGTGTTTTGTAAGTTTGCATCACCATCAAATATTGTGGTTGTTAAACCCCAAGGACGAGATGGATTAGTATTGTCAGTTGTCCAACCAGTTGGAGGGAAAATACCCCCTTCAAAGTCTTCATTTAAGACTTGAGCATTAGAAATTGATAAATAATTAATCATTAATAAAAGTAATAGTTTTTTCATGTTCTTTAAATGTTTAAATGTTTGGTTTTTGTAAAATTAACTTTTTATTTTATTTATTTTCTATTTTTTAGTTAAAAAATATAATTATAATTTATTTTAAGTTGTTTATTTAGAAAATAAATTAATTTAGTTTAAAATTTTCAGAGAAGAAAAGAACTATTTTCTCTAATAATTCTTCTTCTTTATATGGTTTTGTTATAACATCATCAATTTTTGCATCAATAACTTTTGGAGAATTTTTCATAACATTATTTCCAGCGGTATGCGCTATTATAATAAGATTAAATTGTTCTTTTATCATCTTAGATAATTGATAACCATTTCTATAAGGCATATTTATATCCATAAGAATTAATTGAATTTTGTTTTGCTCTATTATATGTAAAATATCGTCCTCATCTGTACAGCAAAAAGCATTGAACCCTAAGTTTTTTACAATTTTTTTTGTAACTAATATGTTTAGCTTATTGTCATCAATAATAAGAATGTTTATAGGGGAAATAAGTTCATATTTCGTTTGCTTTTTAATTGCATCATGTAGCTTTAAATTTAAAGAGAAATGAAAAGTACTTCCCTTACCAAATTCGGACTCAAATTTTATTTCAGAATCCAATTCTTTTAAAAGTTTAGAAACAACATATAAACCTACACCTATACCTTTCATGTCATTAGGGCTGGCTTCAACCTCTGGGTTTATTTTTTTTCGGTATTCAAAAATTTTAGAATGAAACTCGGGTTTTATTCCACAACCATTATCTATTATATAAAAGCGCATTTTTATATAATCAGTATTTTTAACTTTATCTATAATAGTTTTGATTATGATTTCCTTTCCATTAGGAGAATATTTTATAGCATTTAGAAGTAAATTTATTATTATTTGAGAAATTTTTTGTTTGTAACCAATTACATCTTGAGACAAGTTAATATTATCAGATTCATATAGTATTTTAATTTGCTTTTGATTTGCAATGAAATTATAACTATCAATAATATTTTTTATAAGTACTATAATGTTAAAGGCTTCCTTTTGAGGACTATTTAATTTTGAATTTCCATCTTCTAAATAAGGTAACAATAGAATGTTTTTAATTAAATGTAAAAGATAATCACTAGTTTCTTTAATCATAGTAATTGATTCTTTGTCATAATTATTCTCTTTCAGAAGAGAAGATAATCCAGAAATTGTAAAAACAGGCGTTTTTAATTCATGCGATATTATTGATAAATAATTATTCCTTTCTTCATCAATTTTTTCTAAAATTAAATTTTCATAAGCCAGTCTGTTGTTTCTCTCTTTTTGTATTTTATAGTATTTATAAATGATAAATAAAATAAGAATAACACTAATTATTGTTATTGAAATAGATAGCAGTAAAATAATATTATACTTAGATAATTGCTTGTTTTTTATTTGAGTCTCTTTTAAATTTTTCTTTATTTCAGTTAAATTATTTGTTTCTTTTACAGCAATCTTAAACCTTTTAAACTCAATATCATTTTGTGTATTAATATTCTTTTCAAGTTCGGTTAAATAATTAAAAGTAAGTTCTTTAGATTGATTAGTAGAGATAGCCCATTTAAGTAAATGATTATAAACTCTAGAAAGTTTTTCAGAATCAGATCGTTTTTCAAAAAAGACAAGAGCTTTTTCTAAGTATTCTTTAGCTTTTCCATACTCTTTTAATCTTAAATAACTATGTCCTAATTCTAGGTAAGCTATATTAGCATCGACAGTTTTAGTATATAAAAATTCAGAAGACGTAATGTTTTGTTTATCAAAATAGTCCAGTTTATCAAAAAATAATTTTCCATATTCAATAGCCTTTTCAGGTTCATTAACATCATAAGAAAAATAGATAATTAACTCGTGTATAGAATTTAAAATATAAAAACCTACTTCTTCATTTTGTGCAATAGTAATACTCTTTAAAAGAATATTTTTAATCTTATCGGTTTCTTTATTAACCCTATAAATAGAAACTAAATCCTTTATAGTATTAATATATAATCCCCAATTCTTAATTTCATAAAATTCATCTAGTGCTTTTATATAATATTCTTCCGAATTTTTATAATCAAAAATGGAATAATAATAATGAGCAATATAAAAGTTAGAAAGTGCAAGTTTATTAATATCTCCAATTTCAGGTTGCCTTTTTATTAATTCGAAAATGATAGAAGGATCAATATCATTATCAAATTCTCTATAAACAAATTCTTCGGATGCTATCAATAGACTATCAATGTTCTTATTTTGTGAAAAAGAACTTAATGTAATTAATGAAGCAAAAAAGAAAAATATTTTTTTCATTCGTAATTATCTTAAAATCAAATATAAATAAACCACATGCGACAGAGATACCTTTTTCAAAATAAAGGCGAAAATAAAACGCTATTTACTATGACTCGGAGTAAAAAACAGTTACAGCTTTATAACGGTTATAGTAAAACCGAAAATGTAATTTACTAAAGAATTTTGAGTTTTTAGCAAAAAACAAATAATAATTGAAACTAAAAAGAAGTAAAAAACTTAATTTCGAAGCATTAAATAATTAAAGCCTTTATGACGATTCAAGAATTAAAAACAAAAAACCTTATTCTCTTTGAAGTTATTTCAGGAAGCAAATCGTTTGGATTAAATACATCTACATCAGATACAGATATAAAAGGAGTGTATTATTTACCTAAAGAAGCATTTTTCGGATTAGAATATATTCCACAAATTAGTAATGAAACAAACGATGAGGTTTACTATGAAATAGGACGTTTTATAGAATTATTATTAAAAAATAATCCTAACATATTAGAAATATTAGCCACACCCGAAGATTGTATTTTATACAAACATCCAATTATGAATCTTTTACAAATAGAAGATTTTTTATCTAAGCTTAGCAAAGATAGTTTTGCAGGGTATGCCATCACTCAAATTAAAAAAGCAAGAGGATTAAAAAAGAAAATAGTTAACCCTATTCCAAAAGAGCGAAAAAGTCTATTAGATTTCTGCTATGTATTTGGTGTGAATAATGAAGAATCAATCTCATTAGAAAAATGGTTAAAAAAGCAAGATTACAAACAGGAAAATTGCGGATTAATGAAAGTATCAAATGCGAAAGGAATCTTTGCATTATTTTATGATAAAAATAAAAATTTAGGATATAAAGGCATCATTAAAAATAAAGCATCTAACGAAGTTTCATTGTCCTCTGTACCAAAAGAAGAAAAACAAATAGCTTATTTGTCATGTAATTTAGAAGGATATTCAATGTATTGTAAAGAATATGCAGAATATTGGGATTGGATAGCAAAAAGAAATGAAGATCGTTACAATACAAACCAAAAACACGGAAAACAGTATGATTCAAAAAACATGATGCATACAATACGATTACTACAATCTGCAAAGCAAATAATAACAACAGGTAAACTAAATATTAGAGTAACAAATAGAGAAGAATTATTAGCAATAAAAGCAGGAGCAATGGATTATGATGATTTGCTTGAAATAGCAGATCATTTAATCGAAACTATTGAAATGGAATATGAAAAATGCAACCTTCCAGAAATGCCTATAAAAGAAAAAGCGATAGCTAATCTAATTAAAATTAGAGAAGAAATGTATCAATAAGATTTAAGCGTTTTAGAATTTAATATTTAGAAAAAAACTTTTAAATTGTAGGAATTTGTTTTTAAATGGTGAAAAATAGTATGTAAATACTGTTAAATTTTTTAAAGTTTAATATAAATATAGTATTTTCATCTTCTATTAAGCAAAGAATAGAATAGTATTACAATAATGGTCAAAAACTTCAATTGACCTAAAAAAAGTTGAAGAAACAAACAAATTACTCATTATGAAAAAATCAATTTTAAGTTTAAAAGGAACACAAACGTTATCAAGAAACGAGCAAAAAACAGTTAATGGAGGAGGGAATAGCTGCGACTGTAGTACTTATATGGGACCACCAATGGCACCTACGTGTGAATATTATTTCAATCTTCCTCCACAACATAGATGTTGTGTAATGGTAAGTGATACTTGTTTTCCACAATAAATCGTTAAAAACAAAATATTAAAAACCTAGACTTTTGGTCTAGGTTTTTTTATAAAAAAGCTTTTTAATCAAGTGGTCCCCAAACGCATTCTAATTCCGCGCAAAATCGACCATATTTGATACAGTTTCCATAATCATCAGTGCATTTTGCTCTTCCTCCTTGGATTCCTCTTTGCTCTTTTCTTTCCAATTTTTTAATCCCATCTAACGTTAAAATGTTGTCTAACATATGCTATATAATTTATTTGATTTGTAATAGAATAAAATTAATAAAAAAATAACTGGATATCTTAAAAACTATCATTTATATTAATTAATAACATTAAATTTAACTGTAATGATATTAAATATGTATTTTTTTAACTATATGTGTGTTAAAATTATTGTAGTTCCTTTTTTTAGGAATCTGTTTTATTCTGCATTATAATAAAAATATATGTAATAAATATCTTATAAAAATACAAGAATGAATACTTTTTATATTGTAAAAATTATTAAATTAGAGCCTTGTAAAACATAATATATTATATGCTATAAAACAGTTAGGCACTATAGAATGAAAGTGAATAATAATAGTATAATATAATGGTAAAATAACATTTATGGAATTAACTATTTCAGTAAAACAATTAGGAAAAAAACATCCTATATTACAAAATAATACAATTAGTTTAGCACTTTCTAGCTCAATAGTAACTTTAAAAGACCTACTTGAAGCTGTTGTAGAAAGTCAGGTTGAAAAATTTAAAACTTCCTCTTTTGAATGGGACGATCAAGATACCATTCATTTACCCAAAGAAAACTATTTACCTATTTTAACAGACACAGGAAAAGTAGGCTTTGGAGCACTTTATAACCATAATATAATCGATTTACAAAAAGCAAAAGAAACAGCTCTTTTAGCTTATGAAGACGGATTGTTTGCTGTCTTTTATGGCGATGATGAGCTTCAAACACTTTCTGATACTATAGAGCTATCTGAAAACAAAGCGCTTACCTTTATAAGACTTACCTTCTTATCAGGAAGTTATTGGTAACAAACAACAAGAAAAAAATCAATACTATATAAAAAACAATAATACTATGTCAATTGAACTTGCATTAGCGAAAAATGTAATAGAGAACCCTCTTGCTCGCTATAAAAGAGAATTAGAAGAATGTATAAATAATGATTTTATACTAAAACAAATACAAAATAATAAACTAGAAAAAGTAGTTGCAGAATTTGGATGCCAATTAGTAACCATAAAAAACAACTACAGTTATTACATTTCTCTAGGATCAGAAGAATCAACTCTTTTTGAGAAATGGGTTACTAATGATATGTGGGACAATCCAAAATATTATGATTTATTACTTTACTTCTTTGGAGAAACCAATGCCAAATATGTAAAAGAGGCTTGGAATAAGCTCCCTTATAAAGCCTATCAAACAGGATATGCAAGACGTTCATTTAGAGCTCCAAATCACAATAAAATTTTATTAGTAAACCAAGTCAACTTTCTAAGAACATTACTTTTAGGTTCTTATTTGTATCAATATAGAGATAATATCTATTACAATTTAACCATAGAAGAACAAATAAAATATGATACAGAAATAACCAATCCTCAAAACCAGTTTATGATTTGGTCAGCAGCAATAGACGCTGGAGATCAAAAAGTATATCAATTAATTGAAGATATTATTTTTAATAAAGAAACAGTAGGAAAAGTATCAAAAAACATAATTAAGGCCTTACTAAATAGTGAAAAGAAAAGCTCTTGGGAGCTAGTAGAAAAACTATTACTTGCTGCACAACGACAAGAAGGATTGCGTCAAACAGTTCTAGAATCGTTAGACGAAACAAGTATAGAAGCCTTAGAATACATGATAAACGTTATTATTGAAAATAAATTAACTCGTTTTTCATCAGTAGTAAGAGCAATAGATACCTGGACAGGACTAGGTTGGGAAGCAGAAAAAGAAACCACAGTGCGTAACATTCTTCAATTTGCATCGCACTATTTTGCAAATCAAGATAGTATACCAGCAGGCATTCAAAGTAAAAACAATAACGAAGTTTACATGGCATTATGGGTACAAGGCGTTTTAGATATTCAAAAAACAGTACCTTATTTGCATGATTTATTAGAAAATGGATCCATAGAAAAAAAATGTTTAGCCATACGATTTACAGGTGAAACAAACGATCCTTACATAGAAATGCCTATTTATTACAAAGCATTAGAAACAGACAACCTTCAAATACTAGCTTTTGTATCGTATAGATTAAAAGCCTTGTTAGAAGCAAACACAAAAGGAAAATACTATATAAATAACCCAGATTATCCCAACTTTTTTCAAAAAGTATATGATTTAACACAATCTATAACTGTAAAAGAAAAAACATTTGAAGGAAAAGTATTCTCTTGGTCTACTGTTAAATTTGAACGCGATACGCTATATGCTTCAGCAATGGCACTAGTAGGAGAAAATCAAGAATATTTACAACTTATATTAGATGATTTTGACAACCTATCAATTCATTTAAGAGAAAAAATAACCCGAGAAATATTAGGAAAATACTACTGTTATTCTTTTTATGCTTTAAAAAATAATACGACTGCTTTAAAAGAAAAACCAACAGAATTTCAAAGAGAGTTTGCCTCAAAAGTAATAAAAGATAGAGGAGAAGCTATAATGGCTTCCGCTATTTGTACATTGAGTGCTGTAGAATTAAATAAAACAGAATTAGACCTTTTTGAAGACTTACTGAAACGTAAAAATTCTACTCTGAAGAAAAATATAATTGAAATGCTAATAAAACAAGACGATAGCATTTTAATCTCTTTTGTAGAAGGAATTATAGAAAAAGGAAACATTGAACAACGAATGAGTGCTTTAGACCTTATTTTACAACTTCAAAAAGCAGAAAAATTACCTGAAAAAATAAAAGAATGGATAAAAGCATTTTCAGAAAAAAGCAACCTTTCCGAAAGAGAATCTAAGTTTTTAGAACAAATAAATCCATCTAATGATATAGAAGTATTATCACAAGAAAATGGCTATGGTTTTTATGATCCAAATGCAATTTCTACTTATGCTTTACCCGAAATAGCAAAAGACTCCTTCTACACACAAGTAACCCAAAAAAATAAATATGGTTTTTCAAAACCATATGAAACAATCAAAGAAGCATTAGATAGATTATACAATCTTTTTGAAGCTAATAAAGATTACGAATATGAAATAGAATATTATGATAATACTAGAGAAAAAGTACTATTAGGAAACAACTTTAGTGAACAAAAAAGATTAACAGACAAAGTAACACCAGAAGAGCGTTTTGTGAATTACCCATTACATACAGTTTGGGAAAATTGGTATCTTACTGAAGAATTACAGCCTATAGATTTATTCTTATTAAGTTTTGCAACCGCTTGCGATAGAAAAGTATGGAGAGATATATTAGAAGAATATGTATTCTACTATCATAATGAAATCCCAAATCCTAAGAAAGATAAATACTATTGGTCAAACCCTTTGTTTAAAATTATAAATGCATTAAAACTAAAATTCCCTTTCAAAGAAAAACAAGAGTACCTTATAGATGCCTGTTCAAAACTCTTTAGTAATTTACCTCAATCAGTTTTAGAGTATGAATATAAGCCCGAAAAAAACAATTATTATAGAAGTTCAGACAGAGGTAATGGTTTTCAAAGCGAATCTTATTTTGGCGTATTCTTAGAAGCAATTTCACTAAATAAATTAACAACAGAACAGCAACATAAAGTTTGGAATCTATATAGATGGTATCAATTATCTGGCCTAAAAGAAAATTATTCCTTTATCAAACCACCTTTGTACATGTATTGTGTGGCTTACGAAAACAAATATATAACCGAAGGAGAACTATATGAAGGCATTTTAGATGGTAACAGATTATCTTTATTAACAGGAGATAAAAACAACCGTAGAGAACATGATAGCGCTAACCTAAAGAAAAACTTTCCTTTCTTATCGCCAATGATAGATAAAATAAGAAAAGCATTCTTAGATATTGAAGTCAAACGAGGAGATGCCAATACATCCGTAACCCATTTAGTACAACGTTTAGAAAAAATATACGGAGCCAATCGCTTTGTAGAACTTCTAGAAAACGTAGGAAAAGCCAATATATACAAAGGCTATATCTATTCATGGGGTTATAACGAAATGAGTAAGCAAAAACTATTTAGCTTCTTATTAAAAAGATGTTTCCCATTACAAACAGATACTCAAGAAACATTTAACACATTAATACAAAAAAGTAAACTCACAGAAGAACGTCTGGTTCAGGCAGCTATCTACGCACCACAATGGCAAAAACTAATTAGCAATTACCTAGACTGGAAAGGACTAGATGAAGGCATTTGGTGGTTACATGCCCACACTAAAACATCAAGTTATAGCGATGTTAATTCCGAATTAGAAAGCGAAGTAGCCAAATATTCTGCAATAGACCTACAAGACTTTAAAAACGGAGCTGTTGATAAAGACTGGTTTATATCATCATACAAACAATTAGGAAAAGCCAAATGGGAAATATTATACGATGCAGCCAAATTCATAACCGATGGAAACGGACACCGAAGAGCACGCTTATATTCTGATACCCTAACCGGAAGTTTAAAAATTAGAGAAGTAACCGCAAAAGTAAAAGACAAACGCGATCAAGATTATTTGCGTGTTTATGGATTAGTACCACTTAGTAAAACCAATCCAGAAAAAGACGTTTTACAGCGCTATGAATACCTGCAACAATTTAAAAAAGAAAGCAAAGAGTTTGGTTCCATGAAACAAACCAGTGAAGCTTTGGCTCTTAGTGTTGCTATGGAAAACTTAGCCCGAAATGCAGGCTATGTAGACCCAATGCGATTAACATGGGCAATGGAAACCAAACAAGTACAGCAAATATTATCAAAAGATACTGCCATTACTTTCGATGATGTAACCATTAGCTTAGTTATAAACCAAGAAGGTAAAGCCGATTTAGAAGTAACCAAAGGCGATAAAAAATTAAAAGCCATACCTGCCAAACTAAAAAAAGAAAAAGAACTAATAGAACTAACTGGTTATAGAAAAACCATGCGAGAGCAATGGTCACGTTCAAGAAAAGGACTCGAAGAAGCTATGGTAAGAGGAGATGCTTTTACATTAGACGAAATGACAAACCTATTTGAACATCCAGTAATTTCAAAACATTTAGAAAAATTAGTATTTGTAGCCAATGATACACAAGTAGGTTTCTTTTCTTCGGGTAATTTAGTAGCAGCTACAGGAGAAATTATTCCATTAGATCAAAACCCAACATTTAGAATAGCACATTGTTATGATTTGCATGCTAATGCTGTTTGGACAGATTTCCAATCGTATTGTTTTGATAACAAGTTAGTACAGCCATTCAAACAAGTGTTTAGAGAGTTATATGTACCTACACCAGACGAGTTAGCCGAAAGAGCAATTTCTCGTAGATATGCAGGACATCAAGTACATCCAAAACAAACCTTAGCACTTTTAAAAAACAAAGGTTGGAAAGTAGATTATGAAGAAGGCTTACAAAAAGTATTCCATGCAGCAGGTTTCCAAGTAAAACTATATGCCATGGCCGATTGGTTTTCACCAGCAGATGTAGAAAGCCCAACACTAGAAACCATAGAGTTCCATTCATTAAAAGACTATAAAAACATTCCTTTTGAAGACATTAACCCAAGAATATTTTCAGAAGTAATGCGCGACATAGACCTCGTAGTAAGCGTAGCCCACGTTGGAGGAGTAGATCCAGAAGCCAGTCATTCTTCTATTGAAATGAGAGCCGTATTACTAAGAGAGACACTGCGATTATTCAAAATTAATAATGTTGAGGTAAAAGAATCACATGCCTTAATTACAGGAACTATGGCAAACTATAGCGTTCATTTAGGGAGTGCAGTTGTACATCAAACACCAGGAAAATACTTATCAATCCTACCTATTCATTCACAACACAGAGGAAGACTATTCATCCCTTTTGCCGATGATGATCCAAAATCAGCAGAAGTAATGTCGAAAGTACTCCTGTTTGCCAAAGACAATGAAATACAAGACCCAACTATCCTTACACAAATAGATAAAAAGATAGCGGTAAACTAATTCAAAAGACAATTACTACTTAAAGCCGACAAGATTATTCTTGTCGGCTTTTTTGTTTATCCAATTTTCGTTTTCAATAGCATACTACAAATAATAAAGCGCTCAAAAAAAGGTTTTGTTATTCTAAGTTTGATTTTTTAAAATAAATTACAAAAAGTGATATGTCTTAGAGTAAGTCGTAACCGATAATTTTACGAGAATACATATCTGAAGTACTAGATAGCAAAATCCTTTCACGGTTCTGATGTAAATGATGTCAGATACCAAAGTATTTTTTAATCCATTCCGTTTATAGTAGTGGGATTTATTCCGTAAGTTTTGCCTAATTGGTTTTTGTTTATTTTACCTGTGGTAAGTTTATCTAAAATTTTTAATTTAAAAAGGTTCTGAATAACGTTTGATAACTTAGTCGTGCTTTTATACATAATGTTTAAAGTTATATAGCCTTTATTCAGAACGGGTCAAAATTACAAACAATGTTTGGGTGTATGAGCAGTATCTGATTAAAAAGCACTTTATATTTTAAATTTGATGTTGATTTTTATTAAAAGTGCAGGCCTTAGATTTAAGCACTTAAACAGTTATTGCTTATACACATTTTAGTGGCAGTTATTCTTTATTTATGTAGTTTAAAGTTTCGTTCAATAAATCATTTGATATTAGTTCTATATCTGGAATTACACCTTTTGCTTCTATAGATTTACCTTCATAAGTTACGATTTCACAAACGGGAACATACATAAAATAATCTCCCATTGTAACCATAGTTACTGGATTTCCTGCGCCTGCTGTTGTTTTGCCAATAATAGTTGCCCTTTGCATTTCTTGAGCGGTAAAAGCAAAATATTCTGAAGCCGAACCTGTGTTTTTAGAGGTAATAATGTAAAGTGGAATGTCAAAAAACTTAGGTGCATCTGAATAATTGTAAGCGACTTCGCTTTGATACCAATTTTCTTCTCCTACACATCTCTTCATTAATAAGCTTTGGTAACTAGGGTTTTCATATAAATGATAATTAATAAAATTACCACTTCGTCCGTCTCCACCAGGGTTTTCTGAAATGTCAATTATAAGTTTATCCACTCCTTCAAGAAAAACTAAAGCACTTTTTATTTTTCTAAAAGCTTCGTCATTTGCAATACATCTGTCCCATTTTATGTAACCGATATTGTTTTCTAAAATCTTAACTTCTGTAAATCCACCATTAAAATTTTGCTTTGGCAATTCTTTTATTGGGTCTTTTTCAACATCAGGGTTAGATTTTCCTATGTAAAAATGAATATCGTTTGTTTGATTTCTGAGTAACAAAGTCAGTTTTTTAGTTAATGAATCTGTTGGCAGATTATAGAATTCATTTTTTTTTAACTTTTTCGTAAGAATATTATTTAATGTTTTTGTCTTTTCAGAGTCAAAATAATTTTGTTTGAGATTAGTCGATATTTGATTTATAAGTTGATCTGTTTCTAATGTTGTTAAGACCTTACTTTCTTGTGCAAACGTGAAGAAGTAATTAAATAATAGAATTGTTAAGATATTTTTTTTCATTTTGTTTCTTTTATTCGATTTGATTTCTGCTTATAATTGTACTAATAGTTGACGGCTTTGCAAGGTAACAGGGTAGCAAAGTAGAAACATTCTACTATACACTAATATAAACCGAAAATAATTTTTTAAACGCTAACTTACAAAAAAAAGGTTAAAAACCGTTTTTGGATACAAGAAAAGTACTGACTTTCGATTTAGCACTGTTCTTAAAAACTATTGTGCTTGGTGCAGAAGCCTATCAAAGATAATAAAAATGGAACATTGAAAAGCATATTTTTTTGTAAATTTATTCATACAAGGAAAGAAGAATTTTAATCCACAATTATTTGTTTCTTTTAATTTGTTGGACATAGTTCTGGAGATAATTTTTTACAGAAAATTATTGACCGAACTTGATTTATATTTTATATATAAATTCACTTAGAAACACTACGGCAAAAAAGAACAAGAGAACATTGATCCAATTGTATTCTTTAAGATTTTATTGGTAGGCTATTTAAACAACATCAAGCAGAACATGTGTTTTATATGGAGAAGAAGTATTTTTAAGTTTGTTCAAAGCAGTGTTGAAAATGTGTGTAACCAAACACACGTATCGAAGCAGTGAATCTGATTGAAAGAATTGTCCATTTAGAATACAATGTTGTGGAAAAAGTACCAAGTTTAAAAAACTAGACGATAGTATCTACAAAGTACACTACTACCGCATGTATCAAAAGCTCATCCAAAAATCAACCTATGTCAAGAAAATGTCAAGAGTGCGAAGTAAAACGATAGAACCTGTCATTGAAACCTTGGTCAACTTCATGAAATATAAAATGCGTGAACATATGAGGCATTAAAAATGCAAATAAACAAGTCTTAATGGCGAGTTTAATCTATAACTTGAAGAAATACTTGCACTTTACCATCAAAAAATATCTATTTTTATGTCAAGTTATTCCCTTGAAATAAGAGAAGAACTTTGTTTTTACAAAATCGGTTCTTATAGACTTCAAAAACTCGATTGTAAGTCAACTAAATTTTTACTTTTCTTTCCATAAAAAATGCCCCAAATAGTGTCTAATTTTTTGGGGCATGTTCAAAATGAGGTTTATTTTATTAATTATTTAAAAAAAATAGTTTTTTAGAAGGGTTGTGCAATAGCTACCATTGTTGTATACAGTTATTCTTTTTTATATTTGCCTTTAAATTTGCCTTGTTCAAATATTAAACTGCTTCCATCAGAAGAAAATATAAATGATATAGGTTCTCCATACATTTGTTCCATAACAAATCGGTTATTTCCTTTGTAAATAAGAGGCTCTTTAAATTCTCCTTTTATAATATGAACCAAAGTAGTTTCATCTTGGATAAAAACTACTTTATCCTTTTCGTCTTTTTCATAAACATATGTTCCAACAAATTTTTCAACCTCGGTCTCTGATAATTCTATTACTGCATCATTGAAGTATAATTTAATAATTTCTAAATATAAATCATTGATATCAATTTTAGCTCCATTTGAAATTAAGGTAAAAGCTAAATCTTCTTTAGGGAAGTAAATAGAGGTAGACCTAAACTCATCTATATGCCCTCGATGTCCAAATCCATTTCGGTCAGTAATTTTGTATTGAAATAGCCCCATTCCATAACTATCTTCAATGGTTTTCATTAAAGCTAAACTTTCTGTTGAAAGTAATTTACCTGTAAATAAGGCGGTCATAAACTTGTTTACATCTTTTGGTGTTGAAATAATTGAACCACTTCCAATAAGTATAGACATATCAGTTTCTGCAAATTTGGTCTGTTTTTCAGAAAGGTTATAAGAATTGGATTCGTTGTCGTTTATGGTTATTTGTTTGCCATGATAGGTGTCTTCTAAGTCTAATGGTAAAGTGATTTTCTCTAGTAAAACATCTTTAAAAGATTTATTATATTTTTTCTCAAGAATTTGTGATAATAGGAAATAATTAGAATTACTATATTCTCCTTGAGTGTTAGGTTCAAAATCACTTTCATAATTTGATATTATTGAGAGAAGATCGTTAGAGGATTTAAATTGTGTTCTATACTTAAAGAGTTTTTCATCTTTTGTAAAATTATGAATACCACTTCTGTGTTGAAGTAAATTAGCAATAGTAATTTTGTTAGCATTTTTTATGTTTGGAAAGTATTTTTCTATGGTCTCATTGAGAGATATCTTATTTTCTTCAATTGCTTTAAAAATTAGTACTGCAGTAAACGTTTTTGAAATAGAACCAATTCTATATTTCGTTTTTGGATCTGCTTTCTTTTTGGATTCAATGTCACTATATCCAATGGTTTTTGAGTAAATGGATTTTCCTCTATGAGCTAATTCTAAACTTCCCATAAATTTTCCATTTTTCTCATAAACAGTTAAGAGACTATCTATTTTTAAGGTAGAGTTTTTGGGATTTTTCTGATTTAAAGAAGTGTTTTTTTCCTTCTCTTTGCAGGAAAAAACTAATAAAACTGTAATTAATAATAAAAAATTTGTTTTCATTTTTTGATTGATTTGATGAAGAACAAATTTATAAAATAGTATTATGTAATGCATAGCACTATTTGTATTTAGCTTTTAATTAACAATTTTGTTATTGAAAGTAAGAATTATGATGTTCAGTTTTATAATTGTGTACAACTCTTAATATATACAAACATTTTTTTAATAGTTTTATTATTTAAATAGTTGGTATTTTAAGAGTTCTATGAAATCTAATAGATATTTACAACATATCAAGTCGGTTAACAATTTTTCGAATTGATTTATCAGCAATATATAAATATTGTTTTGTTACTATTATGACCTATAATTTTTGAATGCAGTATATTTAGAATAAAGAGAGTATATTTTGCCATAAACGAAACTCATTTAATCTGATTTTCTTTAATTGATTGTTAAACCTATTGTTTTCCTTTTTTCAATAATAACTATAAGTATGTATCCAATGGTATAGCATATTAGATCGATCCATGAGAATGAAGTTCCAATTATTATTCGAGCTATTTTATACTGTTCTAAGCCTAGTCTTTCAACAATATTAAAATATTGAAGGGTTTCGATTGTAAAAGAAAAGAGGAGAACAAATAGGGCAACAATTGCTACGCGTGATTTTATGAATGATTTTATGAAGCAATATAGAAGTATTACTACTAAAACATCACCTAAATAGGGTCTTATAAAAGTATCTTTTATGTATAGTGCAATTATAACTTCAATAACAAAGATAAATAGTGTTAATATAAAATAGTTTTTATTGAATGTTAACATTTGTAAGAATTAATTATTTTACTTTTCCTTTTTTAAAATCTCTTTAACTGCTTCTTGATACGCTCTAGGGCTTTGGGCTTTTTTAATTTTTTTGAATGTTTTTTGAGGATCGGAAAAAGAATTTGAAAAGTAGCCCCAAAAACCTAGCATTTTCATTCGTATAGGTGTTGGACCAGAGAGAGCTGCATCATATTCTTGATAAATGGTGTCGTGAAATTCACTGAAAATTTGCCATCGGTCTTTTGGATACTCAATAGTATTGTTTTTGATCATGCTTGGTAAAAAAGGATCAGCAATTAAACCGCGACCTATCATAAAATGATCTATATTTGGAAAGCGTTCTTGCATTTCTCTATATTTAGCTACAGAAGTAATATCACCATTATAATATAACTTATGTTTGGTATTTTCGGTACAACGTTGAAAAGCTTCTAAATTAACACCGCCATTGTATAATTGTTTTCCAATTCGGGCATGAATGGCAATATTTTTTAAAGGATATTTATCCAAAATAGGAAAAACATCCAAAATTTCTTCTGGATTTTCGTAACCCATTCTCATTTTCATTGATACCACTACATCTGTTTCACTATGCGCTCTTTCTAAGATATGATCAATTTTTGTAGGTTGGCAAATCAGTCCAGAACCCATGCCTCTTTTGGTTACCATTGGATAAGGACAACCTAAATTCCAGTTGAGTTCTTTGTATCCCAATTCTTGGATGTACTTGACTACAAATAGAAATTCATCAGCATCATTAGTCATTACTTGTGGAATGAGTTCCAAAGTATTGTTATTTTCTAATTGTAAATCAAGTTGGTACGAATTTTTTATAATTAATTTTCCATCTAAACGAATATATGGTGCATAATAAGTATCAATACCACCGAAATATTTATGTAAAGCATTTCTAAATCGGAAATCGGTAAAACCTTGTAAAGGCGATGAGAGTAGAGTAGGAGTCATACATTTATTTGAATGGCAAAGATAATAGAAAAGGTGTTGGTTGTTTTATATCAAAAATAAAAATCCCAAAAACCATTAGGAATTTGGGATTTAATCTCAAAATTTTGAGATTGGAATTTGTTTAATTATTTCACTTCTTCTGATGAAGTGTTATCATCATTAGTTTTGGCAATTTCAGTTGGTTTTACTTCTGTGGCTTTATCATCACCTTTCAAATATGTTGGTAAATTTAAACCAGCCATATTGAATAAATCATTTAATGGTGGAACTGTTTTCATCATACCAGAAATGAAATTGGCAGTTGAACCATTTCCATCTTGATTATTTCCAGAGTCCCAAACTGTAATTTTATCAATTTTGATGTTTTTAACTGCTTCCACTTGGGTTTTAACCAATTCTGGTAATTTTTCAATTAACAATAATTGGAATGCTTTTGTTGGATCACCGCCAGCAGCACTAACCACTTCACGATAACCTTCTGCTTGTTTGGTTAAGATTTCAAATAAACCTTTTGCTTCTGCTTCCATTTTTGCAAAAATAGCATCTGCTTCTCCTTTTGCTTGAACTCTTGTTTTTTCAGCTTCAGCTTGTGCATCAATAATTGCTTTTTGTTTTGCAATTTCAGCAGGAATTACAATATTAGCATTTTGTGTAGAACGTTCTCTTTCGGCACGTGCTTGTTCCGCTTTTTGTTCCGCTACATATGATTCTTCTAATGCTCTTGCACTTTGTACTTTTTCAGAAGCTAAAGCGATTCTTAATGCTTCTGCTTCACGTTCACGACGAGTTGCTTCTGATTGTGCAATGGCAATTTTAGCCTCATTTTCTCCTTGAATAGCAATAGCATTTGCTTCTGATGTTTTTACACGTGTATCTCTTTGCGCTTCTGCTTTACCAATACTTTCGTCTTTAAAGGCTGCGGCAATACTTACTTCTCTGTCTTTATTAGTAATTGCAATTTTTACATCACGATCTCTATGTGTTTCGGCAATTTGAACGTCTTTCTCACGATCAGCCATTGCTTTTCCAGTTTCTCCAATTTTTTCTTGTTCAGCTACTGAAATTTTAGCCTCGTTAATGGCTTTTGCAGCAGCTTCTTTTCCTAATGCTTCAATATAGCCTGATTCGTCTTTAATATCGGTTACGTTAACGTTAATTAATTTTAAACCAATTTTCTTTAATTCTGAATCTACGTTTTTAGAAATGTTATCTAAGAATTTATCTCTATCTGAGTTAATTTCTTCAATAGTCATTGTTGCAATTACTAAACGCAATTGACCAAATAAAATATCTTTTGCTAATTCTTGAATCTGATCAGGTGAAAGTCCTAATAAACGTTCAGCAGCAGTATTCATACTATCTGTTTCTGTTGAAATTGCAATGGTGAAACGACAAGGAACATCAACACGAATGTTTTGACGAGAAAGAGCATTTGTTAAGTTTGCTTCAATAGAAATAGGTTTTAAATCTAAGTATTGATAATCTTGAATTACAGGCCAAATAAAGGCACCACCACCGTGAACACATTTAGCAGATGTGCCACCTGTGCGACCATAAATAACTAAGATTTTATCCGACGGACATCTTTTGTAACGAGAAATTAAGGTAACAAAAGTTACGAATAGCACAAATGCGGCTACAACAATAATAATTAATTCAGACATAATTTAATATATAAGGATAAGGATTAAAATTTTTCTACAATAAGGATACTATTTTCTATAGCAATAACTTTAACAACAGAACCTGATGGGATTTTTTCAGCATTAGTGGTCATAGCTTCTAACTCATGGAAAGCTCCGTTTACACTAATTTGAATTTTTCCTTTTCCTAATTTATTTTCAGGAATAGTTAAATAAACATCGGCTGTTTTGTTTAATGTATTTTCTAGTTTAAAGCTATTATCTTCAGATAGTTTTAAAATTTGTTTTATTAGTATAAAGAATACAGCAACAAAAATAATTCCGACTAATACTGAAATAATGATTAAGATGGTTTTGTTCTCAAATTTGTGATAAAATGATATTCCTGTCCAACTAAATCCTAGTAAAAAATTGATTAAGTTTCTAAGAGTAAATAGTTCAAAAGGCATATCTCCTGCATCACCTCCGTCAGAATCAGCATCCGATTCAGCTCCTCCTAAACCAATGAAAGTAGCAATTGTTTGTAGTGAAAAGAAAATACTCACTGGTAATGCAATGTACCAAAACGCCTTTAATAAAGGCTCATAGTTTTCTAAAAAGTTCATAGTTGTAAGTTAGTTATGGTAATTATACGATTACTTTTACAAAAAAGTTACAAAATGATGTTAAAAAACTATAAGCTTTATATTATGAGTATATTATTTAATAAATGAAATGAAGTTTTTAATTTTTGAAACAGGGTTATTTTTTAAAAATTTGATGAATGCACTACCAATGATTGCTCCTTTTTGATATTTTGTGGCTTGTTGAAATGTTTCGTTGTCTTTAATTCCAAATCCAACAATTTGTGGATTTTTTAAATTTAAGTTAGCAATTCTTTTAAAATAGTCTAATTGTTCTATTCCAAAACCAGACTGGCTTCCTGTTACGGCTGCTGTGCTTACCATATAAATAAAACTATTAGAGATAGTGTCAATTTGTGTAATGCGTTCGTTTGAGGTTTGAGGTGTTATTAAAAAGATATTTTTTAGGTCATGTTTTTCAAAAATAAATTTGTATTCATTTTGGTATACGTCTAAAGGTAAATCGGGAATAATTAAGCCATCAATTCCAATTTCTGCACATTTTTGACAAAATTTTTCAATTCCATATTGCATCATTGGATTAAAATATCCCATTATAATTAATGGAATTTGTATCGTTTTTCTAATATCTTTTAATTGGTTGAATAGGATAGTTGTTGTCATTCCATTTTCAATTGCAATTGTAGAACTTTCTTGGATTGTTGGTCCATCAGCTAGAGGATCTGAAAATGGCAGTCCTATTTCGATCATATCTACTCCACTTTGTTCTAATTCTTTGATAATAGGTACAGTATCATTTAAATTAGGGTAACCAGCAGTAAAATATATAGATAATAATTTTTTATCTTCTAAAAGTTTTGCGTTTATTCTTTTCATTTTATTGTTTCTAAATTTTTTAGAATTTGAAATAATCGATGTATGTGTTTAAATCTTTGTCACCACGACCAGAAAGGTTAATTACCACTATATCTGTTGGTCTAAATTGTTTTTTATCTAATACCGCAAAGGCATGAGCCGTTTCTATTGCAGGTATAATTCCTTCTGTTTTACAAATATTTAAACCAGCTTGCATAGCTTCATTATCAGTAATAGCTATAAATTCAGCGCGATTAGAATCGTGTAAGTGAGCATGTAAAGGTCCTACACCTGGATAATCTAAACCAGCAGAAATAGAGTAGGGCTCTGTGATTTGTCCGTCTTCAGTTTGCATTAGCAAAGTTTTACTTCCGTGAATAATTCCGATTTTGCCTAATACTGATGTAGCAGCACTTTCACCAGAATCAACTCCATGACCTGCTGCTTCAACTGCAATTAATTTTACGTTTTCATTATCTAAAAATTCATAGAAAGCACCAGCAGCATTACTACCTCCTCCAACACAAGCAACTACATAATCAGGATTTTCCTTGTCTTCTTGGTCTAATAATTGGGTTTTAATTTCTTTTGAAATTACACTTTGAAATTTTGCCACCATATCTGGATAAGGATGAGGGCCAACGACTGAACCGATAATATAAAAGGTGTCTAATGGATTGTTAATCCAATCTCTAATAGCTTCGTTTGTTGCATCTTTTAAGGTTTTTGATCCTGAAGTTGCAGGTCGGACAGTTGCGCCTAACATTTTCATACGAGCTACATTTGGAGCTTGACGTTTAATGTCTATTTCTCCCATGTAAACGATGCATTCTAATCCCATTAAGGCACAAACTGTAGCTGTAGCTACACCGTGTTGTCCTGCTCCGGTTTCGGCTATAATTCTTGTTTTACCTAATCGTTTTGCCATTAGAATTTGCCCAATCGTATTGTTTACTTTGTGAGCTCCTGTGTGACATAGATCTTCTCTTTTTAGGTATATTTTTGTATTGTATTTTTCTGATAACCGTTTTGCGAAATACAATGGTGTTGGTCTGCCTACATATTGTTTTAATAATGTGTTGAATTCTTCTTTAAATGAAGGTTCATTCATTATTTTTAAATAATTTTCTTTTAATTCTTCTACATTTGGATATAACATTTCAGGGATAAACGCTCCACCAAATTTTCCATAAAATCCATTTTCGTCTACATTATATTTCGTCTTCATATAATAATCTTTTTAGTCTTCTTAATTTAGAATAATTTTTAAATCCTGTTCTTCTTTCAAATCGGCTATTTACATCAATTCCGTAACAATATTTGGCTATACCAGTACTTAAAAATGATTTTATTGCATCAACACTTGTTAATCCTATTCCGCCACTTAAGAAAAATGGTTTTGATAGTTTATAATTTACTAATAAATCCCAGTTAAATGAGATTCCATTTCCGCCAGGTAATCTTCCTTTCGTATCAAAAAGAAAGAAATCTACATTGTCTTCGTATTCTAAAAGTTTATCGAAGTTGAAGGTTTCATCAATTGAAAAAGCTTTAATGACTTCTACATTTAATTCCTTAATTTCTTTACAAAAATTAGGAGATTCTATGCCATGTAATTGAATAGCATCAAATTTGAATTGATTAATTTTACTTTTAATGACTTCAATGTTTTCATCTACAAATACTCCTACTTTTTTTATGTGTTTTGGAATTTCAATTATTTCATCATTATCATATTTTCGTAATGATTTTTTCCAAAAAATAAAGCCTAAATAACTTGGTTCTAATGAGCAGATTTCCTGAATATTTTCTGGAAATTTCATGCCACATATTTTTAGTTTAACGTCCATCATAATATAGTTTTATTAATAAATTCTTTTGCTGCTAAACCTGGGTTTTCTGTTTTCATGAAGTGTTCTCCCATTAAAAAGCCTTGGTAACCAAATTGTTGTAGTTCTTTTATTACATCAACTGTTTCAATACCACTTTCTGATACTTTAACAAATTCATCAGGAATTAATGAGGATAGTTTTTTACTAAAATCTAAACTTACTTCAAAGGTTTTTAAATTACGATTATTTACACCAATCATGTCTAAACTATACATAATTGATTTTTCTAATTCTTCTTGGTTGTGTACTTCGAGTAGAACTTCTAATGCTAAACTTTGTGCAAATTCTGATAATCGTTTAATTTCTTCTCTTGATAAAACGGCTGCAATTAGTAATATAACATCTGCTCCGTGTGCTTTTGCTTCTAAAATTTGGTATTCATCAATTATAAATTCTTTGCGTAATAAAGGTATGTTTACAGAAGCTTTTGCTAATATTAAATCATCTAATGAGCCACCAAAATACTTTCCATCAGTTAAAACTGAAATTCCAGAAGCTCCTGCATTTTGATAGCCAATAACAACGTCTTCAACAGAATGTTTATTATTGATAATTGATTTTGAAGGTGATCTTCTTTTATGTTCTGTGATGATACCTGATAAGCTATTTTTTAATAGTTTACTCATAGAGTATGTACGACCATTAAATAAAACAGAAGCTTCAAGTTGAGAAACAGGAATAATTGATTTTTTTACTTCAACTTCTCTTTTTTTATCAATAATAATTTTATCAAGTATATTCATTTTATTTTTATGTTTTTACTTGCATTCGATTGATTTCTCGAATTTATACAAGTTTTTTTAATTTTTACTTATTGTTATTAATTTATTTAATTTTTCAAATGCTTTTCCGCTATTTAAGCTTTCTTGTGCTTTTGCTAATGCGTTTTCATAGGTAGATTTTTCGACTGTTTGTATGGCAATTGCAGCATTTACACAAACCACATTATTTTGTTCTGATGATCCGTTTCCTGAAATTACTTTATGAAAAATTTTAGCCGATTCATCAACTGTTTTTCCTCCTTTTATGAATTCTAAATTAATTTTTGGTAATTTGAAATCTTCGGGTTTTAAGATTATTTCAGATGAATTAGATATAATTTTTACATCATCCGTTAGAGATACTTCATCAAATCCGCTTAAACCGTGTAAAATACTATAGTTTGTATTTGTATTTTGGTATAAATAGGCATACATTCGAGCTAATTCTAAACTAAATACACCTACCATTTGATTTCTTGGAAATGATGGGTTTACCATTGGACCAAGCATATTGAAAAACGTTTTTACACCTAATTCTTTTCGAATGGGACCAACATTTTTCATTGCAGGATGAAATAATGGTGCGTGAAGAATGGCAATATTTGTTTCTTCAATTGATTTTGTTAAGAAATCGATGTCATTTGTGAATTTTACACCCATTTGTTCCATTACATTGCTTGATCCTGAAATGGAAGAAACTCCGTAATTTCCATGTTTTGCTACTTTAATTCCTGCTCCAGCAACAATAAATGAGGCTAAAGTGGAAATGTTGAAAGTGTCTTTTCCATCTCCACCTGTTCCGCATAAATCAATTGTATTGTAAGCAGAAAAGTCTACAGGAATGCAAAGTTCAAGTAAAGCTTCACGAAAACCTGAAAGTTCTTCAATAGTGATGCTTCTCATTAGATAAACGGTAAGAAATGAAGCTATTTGACTGGAATTATAGTTTCCTGATGATATGTTGACTAATACTTCTTTTGCTTCTGTTTTTGATAGTATTTCGTGATTTATAAGTCGATTTAGTATTGTTTTCATTTTTTTAATGATTAGTTTCCTTCGATAAGCTTAGGATAATGATTAATAATAATTAGTGTTTTTTATGCTAATTGTTTAACCAATTTTCTAATATTTTTTTTCCGTGAGGTGTTAAAACACTTTCTGGATGATATTGCACACCTTTAACATCATACGTTTTGTGTCTTAAAGACATAATTTGTCCGTTACTGTCTACCGATGTTATTTCTAATGAATCGGGAAAATTTTCAGGACTAACAACCCATGAATGATAGCGACCTACTTCAATATTTTTTGGAATATCTGTGAATAATGTGTCTTGAACAATATTTGTAACATTTGTGGCTATTCCATGATATACTTTTTCTAAGTTTATTAGGTTTCCTCCAAATACTTCTCCTATTGCTTGTTGACCAAGGCATACTCCAAGTATGCTTTTTGTGGGAGCATATTTTTTTATGACTTCCTTTAATAATCCAGCTTCATCGGGAATTCCTGGACCAGGCGAAAGTAAAATTTTGTCAAATTGTTCTAATTCTTCTAATTCAAATTCATCATTACGAAAAACGGTAACTGTTGCATTTAAATCTTCTAAATAATGTACTAAATTATAAGTAAAGCTATCGTAATTATCGATGACTACTATTTTCATTTTATTGTTTTGTTTCATTTTTTCGTTCATTTATATGGTTTCTGCAATTTCAAGTGCTTTTTGTAATGCTCCTAGTTTGTTATATACTTCTTGCATTTCATTTTCTTCAGATGAGCTTTCAACTATTCCTGCTCCAGCTTGAAAATGTAATTCGTGATTTTTGCTTAGAAAGCTTCTAATCATAATTGCATGATTAAAGTTTCCTTCAAAATCCATGAATCCAATAGCACCACCATAAAAGCCTCTATTTGTTTTTTCTATTTTTTCTATTAACTCCATTGCTTTGTATTTTGGAGCACCACTTAGTGTTCCTGCTGGAAATGTTTTAGAGACTAAATCCATAAAATTGTAGTTTTCTTTTAGTTTTCCAGTTACTTTTGATACTAAATGTATTACATGTGAAAAGAATTGTACTTCTTTGTAATTTTCAACTTTAACTTCATTACAACTTCTGCTTAAATCATTGCGAGCAAGATCTACAAGCATTACATGTTCGCTATTTTCTTTAGCATCTTCTCCTAGTCTTTTAGCTAATTCTGCATCTTTTTCATCGTTTCCAGTACGTTTAAATGTTCCTGCAATAGGATGAATTTCAGCATGTTTATCTTTAATGACTAATTGTGCTTCTGGTGATGATCCGAATATTTTAAAATTTCCATAATCAAAATAAAATAAATAGGGAGATGGGTTTATGCTTCGTAGAGCTCTATAGACATTAAATTCATCTCCTTTAAATGGTTGGGAAAATTTTCTCGATAGTACTAATTGAAATACATCACCTCTATGACAATGTTTTTTTGCCAAGGTTACATATTCTTTAAATTGATCATCTGTTAAGTTTGAATAACCATCTTTTGATTTTGTAAAGCTAAACGAAGCGAAGTTTTTAGCTTGAAGTAATTGGTTAATTTCGTCAGTATTATTTGTGTTATCAATGCTATGACAAAAAATATAAGCTTCATTTTTAAAATGATTTATGGCTATAATATTTTGATATATAGCATAGTATATTTCTGGAATTTCATTTTTGTGAGGCTTATTTCCGATTTTTATAGTTTCAAAATGTTGTATTGCATCGTAAGATATATAGCCAAATAATCCATTGTTTATGAATTTAAATTTTGATTCATCAGTTTTAAATTGCTTTGAAAAATTTTCAAGTTCATTTATTACATTGATTGATTTGTCAATGGGAATGATTTCAGAATGATTATTTGGAAATATAGTTTCAATTTTTTGATTTTCAACTTTGAATGATGCAATAGGGTTGAAGCAGATGTAGGAGAATGTATTATCATTTGCATGGTAATCACTACTTTCCAATAGAATACTATTTGGGAATTTATCTCTTATTTTTAAATATACACTTACAGGTGTAATTGTATCTGCTAGTATTTGTTTGTGTGATGTGTGAAGTTTGTATGTTTTCATATTGTGTGTTTTCTTTTTACTAAGTTCTATTTATGGCATAAAAAAAAGGCTTGTCGTGATTGACAAGCCTTTTATATGTATTATATTTTTTAAATTATACTATAGCAGGATTTGCTCACGACGTTTGACGTAAGTTGTTCCACCACCAAGTATTGTTTAAAAACGGTATCATTTATTTCTTAATTAAGGCACAAATATAGCAAAAGTTTATTTTTATATACAAGTTTTGTATAAAAAAGTCTGAAAAATATTTTTTAAAACTCTTTTGTATTAATTATTTTGTACATGATTTATCTGTTATAATACACAACAATTGAAGCTTTTTCAATAGTATTTTGCCATAAATAGTATCCTACAATTTCAGGATTAGTACTTTCTGTTAATCCTAATTTATCGGTTTTAAGAGCATGAATAGTAATAATGTAAGCGTGAATTCCGTGACCTTCAGGAGGACATGGACCACCATATCCGTTTATATTATAACTCGTTTTACTTTGAATAACATTTTTTGGAGTTAAATTTAAACTCATATTTCCAGCATTGGAAACCAATTCATTTATGTTTGAAGGGATATCAAAAACAACCCAATGCCAAAAACCACTTCCTGTAGGAGCATCTGGATCATACATAGTAATGGCAAAACTTTTGGTTCCTTTTGGAGCGTTTTCCCACGATAATTGAGGTGAAACGTTTTCGCCTGAACAACCAAAACCATTAAATTCTTGTTTTTTTGTGGATTGACCGCCTACGTCTTTACTTTTCAAAGTAAATGTTTGTGCTTGACTGAATGTTGTAGTCAATAAAAGTAATGCTAAAGTTAATTTTTTCATGATATTTTAATTTAATTTGATGCTTCAAAATTAAATTAACACGAATTAAATTAATTGTTCTAAATGGTCAAAAAATGTTGCTATTGGTTCAATTCTTGAATTTGATATTGCTTAGGAGTAATACCAAATTTATGTTTGAAAGATTGTGTAAAACTAGAAAGACTTTCATAACCTATTGTTGCATAAACATCTATCGGTCTCTCTTTTTCAATAAGTAACATTTGAACTGATTTTTCTAATCTTCTTTCTTGTATCCATTTACTTGGAGACATACCATAAATTTTATTAAATTCTCTTTTGAAGGTTGATAGACTCATGTGCGATAAAAAAGCTAATTCTTCCAATGTTAATTTGGAAAAAATATTATTTTCAACTGCATTTTTTAAGCGAATATGGTGTTTTTGAACAGGAATAGTATTGAAAAAATTCAGAATTTCAACTCCTTTTTCTTGAATCAAATAATAAAGAATTTCTTCTAGTTTAAGCTTCAAAAAATCTTCATTTATTTTGGTATTTGAATTTAATAATTGTTCCATAGAAATCACAAAATTTTTAATGAAACTATCATATTCTATGACTTTAAACTTTTTGTGTGCTTGCTTTTTTTGAAGATTAGAATCTGTGAAAAGTTCGTATTTCCTTTTAAAATTTTTAATAAAGTCATCATTGAAAAAAAATAAAAGGCTGACATATTTTTGATTGTCTGATAATTTTTCAGACATGAGGCAATTTCCTGATTTTGCTATTACAAACTCATTGTTTGTAATAGCTTTCGAGTAATTTTCATGATACAGCTCTTTAGAACCTTCGAGTAAGAAACTAATTAAATTTGCATTTAATTGAATTTTAGTTTTATTTGAATGGGCATCACTTATAAAATAATGAACATAGACTTCTGGTAATGTCTTTTTGGAAAAGAAATAGTTTGGTAATTCTAATTTAATCATAACTTTATTTTGAGTTATAAAAATACTAAAATTAAATGTTTCTAAAAGGTCAAAAAAAAAATGCCCAATTAATGGGCATTTTTCTATTTATAACAGTTTGTTATTTTTATTAGAAGTTTAGTGTAACATCTAATTCAAATTCATCATAGATTGTTTTGTCTCCTAGATTATCAAAAAATGAACCTGAACCATATTTAATATCATATTTAGCTCTATCTACAATTAATTTAGTTGTAGCCGAATTACCATTTATAGTAATGTCAAAAGTAATAGGGTTTGTTTTTCCTTTGATTGTTAAATCTGCTGTTACAGTAGAAGTGTTGTTTCCTTTATCTGTTAATGTTTTGAATACTAAAGTTGCAGTAGGAAATTTTTCAACACCAAAGAAATCATCTGATTTTAAATGTCCGTCTAATTTTCCTTTGTAGTCACCTGTTAAATCAGTTGTATTAATACTTGTCATGTCTACAACAAATGTTCCACCTACTAATTTTTTCTTTTTGAATACTAAAGCTCCTTCTTTTAAATCAATAGTACCATTGTGTTTTCCAGTAACTTTTTTACCTAACCATTCAACTTTACTTTTTTGAACATTTACTTTTTTAGTAGTTTGAGCAGATACTGATACTGTAACTAGTGTTACTAATGCTAATGCAATTGTTTTTAAATTTTTCATTTTTCTGTTTTTTTTGTGTTTATAATTATAGTGTAATAAATAATTCTTCGTTTGATTTGCGAACTTTTGTATAATGTTGTGTAACATCTTCCTCATGACGATACCCAACAGTTGCTATTAATGACGCATTTAGTCCAAGTTTGTCTAAACCTAAAATCTCATTATATTTTTCTGGTTCAAATCCTTCCATTGGTGTTACGTCAATTCTTAATTCAGCAGCAGCATTTAATAAGTTAGCCATTGCTAAATAAGTTTGTTTAGAAGTCCAAACTGTTTTTTTGTCTTGTGAAAGTGGAACAATTTTAGATTTCATAAAGTCGCTATAACCTTTTAAATCTTCAATATTTAAATCTCTTGTTGTTGCAATATTGTTTAAATAGTCGTCAATATGCTTTTCTTGAATGTCTACAATATTTGCAAAAACAAATAGGTGTGAAGCATCAATAATTTGACTTTGTCCCCATGAAACAGGTTGTAATTGTTTTCTAATTTCAGGATTTTCAATTATAAATACTCTATAAGGTTGTAATCCGTAAGAAGATGTACTTAATCTAATTGCTTCCTTTAGTGTTTCTAAATCTTCTGTTGTGATTTTTTTTGTGCTATCAAATTTTTTTGTAGCATATCGCCAGTTTTGGCTTTCAATGAATGTACTCATATTTAAATTTCTCTAAGTTTTTCTAATAAATTATTTAATTGTTCTAATTCTAAGTTTGATAAGTTTTTTGTAAAAATTTTATCGTGTTCTTCTATAATTGGATCAAGTTCGGAAAGAACATCTAATCCTTTTTGTGTAATATTAACTTCAATTTTACGTCTATTATTTGGACAAGTATTGCGCTTTACCATATCTTTTAATAATAGTTTATCAATTAATCTTGTTGTATTACTGTTTTTTGTAATCATTCTTTCTTGAATATCTTGCATATTCAAATGTTTTCCTTTTTGACCTCTCAGTATGCGAAGAACGTTATACTGTTCGCTTGAAATTTCATAAGGCTTTAATAATTCACTGAATTTGTCACTAATAAAATTTCGGGTAAATGTTAAGTTTAGCATGACTTTCTTTGTTATACTTAGTTTTACTGTACTTTTTATTTCTGCTTCAATATTCATTTGTATGTACTTTATTTGTATGTACAAATGTAATACATTTTTTTATTTGTATATACAAGTATGTAATAAAATTTTGTTAAATTTTTATATTGAGATAGAGTAAGGGTTAAATTTGATAATTAAACTTAGCTAGGATGCGATATTTATTTTTTACGTTTATATTTTCATGGTATGCTTATTCTCAAAATGAAGTGAAACCTATAAAGGTTTATGAAATAGATGATATTAAAGTGGAATCATATAATTATGAAGGATTTGAAAATTTCATGAATATGAAAGATGAGTACACTTATATAATTAATTTTTGGGCTACTTGGTGTGCGCCTTGTATAAAAGAATTACCTTATTTTGAAGAAGTAGGAGAGGATTATAAAAACAGAAATGTAAAAGTAATTTTAGTTAGCTTAGATTTTCCAAAGCAAGTAGAAAAGGGACTAATTCCTTTTATTAATAAAAAGAAATTAAAATCTACAGTTATTCATTTAGATGATCCAGATGCAAATTCTTGGATTGAAAAAGTTAGTGAAAGTTGGTCAGGCGCTATTCCTGCAACCATTATTTATAATAAAAATAACTCAAAATTTTATGAACAGTCATTTACACATGATGAATTAGAAAAAGAGTTGAATAAAATGTTAAACCAATAAAAGTATATTATGAAAGTATTTAAGATTATTTTTTCTATGTTTTTGCTAATGCTTGTTAGTGCATTTACAATTAATACATTTAGTTCGGGTTATGATATTAATGATGTAGCCACTGATTTTAAGCTTAAAAATGTTGATGGTAAGTTTGTTTCTTTAAGTGATTATAAGGATGCAAAAGGATTTATTGTAGTTTTTACGTGTAATCATTGTCCGTATGCAGTTGCATATGAAGATAGAATAATTGAATTAGATAAAAAATATAAAAAATTAGGTTACCCTGTAATTGCTATTAATCCTAATAATCCAGAAGTTCAAGATAAAGATAGTTATGAATTGATGAAAGTAAGAGCTAAAGAAAAAGGTTTTACTTTTCCTTATTTATTTGATGAGGGACAAAAAATATATCCTCAATATGGTGCTACAAAAACACCACATGTTTATGTATTACAAAAAGGAAAAGATGGTAACAAAGTAAAGTATATAGGAGCAATTGATGATAATCATTCAGACGAAAGTGCTGTAAAAGTAAAATATGTAGAAAATGCGGTTGATGCTTTATTGAAAAATAAAGAAGTGACTGTAAAAGTTACAAAAGCTATTGGATGTTCAATCAAAGCATAGTATTTTTGAATCAAAATTATTAGAATGAATTTAGATCAACAGCAATGGTGGAATCAGTTTTTAACTGATGAAAAAGGAATTATAGTAGATGTTCGAACAGAAGAAGAGGTTAATAGAGGAAGAATTCCAGGTTCTATTAATATCGATATTTTTAAAGGACAAGGATTTATTTATCAGGTTGAAGAATTAGATAAGGAAAAAAATTATTATGTTTATTGTGCAGCAGGTTCTAGAAGTGCAAATGCATGTAATATTATGAGAGAACTTGGTTTTACAAATGCTTATAATTTAGTAGGTGGTATTTCTGAATGGGAAGGACCAATTGAGAATTAAGAAATCATAAACTAATAAAAAGGAAGACAATTTGTCTTCCTTTTTTTTGTATTATTAAATCAGAGTAAATTAGTTTACAATGATTTTTTTAATGATTTTTCCATTGTCAGAGGCAATTTCTACTAAATAAAAACCACTAGATAAATTAGAAACTTGATAAGTTTCATTACTAATAGTATTTGGTTGTTCAATTTTTTGAATTATTTGACCATTTACATTATATATAATTATACTTTTTAAAGTTGTTGTTGTTGAAATATAAAACTCATTTATAGTTGGATTTGGATAAACAGTGATATTTTCAACAGAAGCAAAATCAGGAGTATTTAATGTTGCACATTGAGAATTATATATTTGGCAAACGTATTCTGGATGATCTATAAAAGGATTCCTATTATTCTGATATGTGTAAATAGCATTATTACGATCAATCTCTTTTTGAGAAACAGGATCATTAAAATGCCAATTTAATAAAGTATATAAAAAAGTATCTGTCAAAACTTGATCTGATGTTCCATTGAACATATCATAATTCCAATTAGTAACTTGTGTTTCATATCGAGTTATAAAATAGAAATAAATTCGAGCAATATCTCCTTTAAACTCATCAATTGGTTCAAAAACAGTATTACTATATCCTGAAAACAATCCAGTATTGATATTATTTCCTAATTTAGACCCATTTCTAGTTGGATTTGTAATTCCACTTTGTGAAACTAAATTAGCACCAACATAACCAAAAGGATGGTTACTTCTAAATCCATTTACACGTCCATCTGTAGGTAGTAAGTGGTGTGCATCACCTCTCATAGGAGCATTTTGGTTAAAAATAGATTGAGGAATAACATGTTCTTTATTATAACAAACACCTTCTCCATTATAATTGCCACATTCATCAATTACCGGAGTATAATTATATGGATCAATTCCAGTAGGGTTTTCAGAATAGATGTCTAAAATAGTACTGTTATCATTTTCATAATAAAGATCTAAATCATTTGTAGCCGTAAATGCATCAAAAGCATCATAGCCTTGATCATTATGATTTGTTATAATATTATATAATTGTGTTTTTAAAGTATATCCAGATCCAGTTGCTGTATCATAATATCCTGTGGGGATTTGCGAAAAGCTGTAACTTAACGTTAATAGTAATAAAAGGGTAAAGTTTTTTTTCATAGTTAAGTGATAAAAAAGTGTTATATTTTTCGTTCTAAGAGTGCCATATAAAATCCGTCAAATCCACTTTGATGCGCTAAAACTTTTTTTTCTTTTACAAAAGTAAAGTTTTGTCCCGCTTCCGTAGTTAAGAAGTGTTTAACTTGTTCTTCGTTTTCTGAAGGAAGTACTGAACATGTTGCATAAACCATTTTTCCACCTGGTTTTACAATTTTTGAGTAGTTTTGTAATACTTCTGCCTGTACTTTTTTGATATTATCAATAAATTCAGGTTGTAGTTTCCATTTACTATCAGGATTACGTTTCATAACTCCTAAACCACTACATGGTGCATCTATTAGTACTCTATCTGCTTTTTCATGTAGTTTTTTTATCACCTTTGTAGAATCGATCACTCTAAATTCTACATTATGTACTCCATTTCGTTTGGCTCTTAATTTTAATTGTTTTAATTTACTTTCATAAATGTCCATTGCAATTAACTGCCCTTTGTTCTCCATTAATGAAGCCATGTGAAGTGTTTTTCCTCCAGCTCCAGCACATGTATCTACAACACGCATACCTGGTTTTACATCTAAAAAATAAGCTACTAATTGTGAAGATGCGTCTTGTACTTCAAAATAGCCTGCCTTAAAAACATCTGTCATGAAAACGTTAGCTCTTTCTTTTAAAATTAATGCATCTTCATAATCTTTTGAAATATTTGTTTCAATATTCAAATCCATTAAAATAGCTCTTAATTTTTCCTTTGTAGTTTTTAATGTATTGACTCTAAGGATAACTTCAGCTTGTTTATTTTGAGCTTCAAGTTCTTTGGTCCAAATAGTTTCGCCAAGTTCTTTAACACCTAATTCGTCCATCCAATCAGGAATTGATTCTTTGAATTTTCTAATTTTTGATAATTCATCAAATTTACCTTTAATTTTCCTAGCAGGTGTATTTTCAAAATACTTCCAATCAGGTAAATTAATACCTCTTAAAACAGCCCAAACGGCAAATATTCTCCAAATATTATCTCTATCGTATGGCTCTCTTACTTCAGCAATTTCAGCATATAGACGTTTCCATCTTACAATTTCATATATTGTTTCTGCTACAAATTTTCTATCACTGCTTCCCCAACGTTTATCTTTTTTTAAAGCTCTTGCTACTACTTTGTCTGCATACTCTCCTTCATTAAAAATAGTTAATAATGAATCTATAACAGTAAATACTAAGTTTCTATGTAATCTCATTTTTTATTTAATCAGCTTGCAAAGATAAGTAATTAATACAAAAAAAGCTGTCTATTTTGACAGCTTTCTTTATTGTTATGATCTACCTCCTCGACCGGAATTTTCTCGACCAGATGAAGAACTTCTGCTTCCGCTAGAATTTCCGCTCTGTCTTGTTGTACTTCTTGTTTGAGTACTACTTCTATTTGAACTAGAACTTCTAGATTCTGAGTAGTTTTTTGGAGTACTATTTCCTCTTGAAGAACCCATATTAGTATTACTTCTCGTTGAAATTCTTGGCGAACTTATACTAGAACTAGTATTACTTCTTGTTGAAGTAGAAACTCTAGGTGAACTTATACTAGAATTAGTATTACTTCTTGTCGAAGTTGAAACTCTAGGCGAACTTATACTAGAATTAGTATTACTTCTTGTCGAAGTAGAAACTCTAGGTGAACTTATACCAGAATTAGTGTTATTTCTTGTTGAAGTAGAAATTCTAGGAGTTGTACCATTTATATCATTTCTTCTTGTAGAAGATGTTCTTGTACCATTTTCATTTGAACTAATTCTATTATTTCTTACTGATGAAGAGTTTCTATTGCTTGTTAGTTCTCTAGAACCAGAAACACGAGTTCTTATATTTCTATTTTGATCTAATTCGTATCTGTTTGAATACCCACTATTTCTATAGCTAAAAGACCTGTTAGGATATCTTCTTTCATAAGCATTTGCTCTTCTACCATAGTAGCTGTTATAGGCATAAGCACATCTTCTTGTCGATACATAATTGTAAGTATTACCAAAATTAATATGTATTGCTATATGATTACGATATCTAAAAATTGGAAAAGGACGATAGTAAGTATAATATGTAGGATAATAATTCCAATACCAAGTTGAATAATATGGACGATAGTTTGATATCCAAAAATTGGTGTAAATTACTGGTCTGTGAACATATACAGGCTCATAAATATAGTTATCTCCATACATATAAACATCACCTACAACTTGAACTTGTATATTATTGTTATTATCTTTTTCAACTTCTACAGAAGCTACATCTTGATATAGATCTTTGTCTAAAACTGCTTGTATAACAATAATATGTGCATTTCCTTCAATAGATTCGATAACCCTTAGATAATCTACATAATTATCATTGTTTAAATCTAAATTTGATATTTGCGATTTAGGATCATTTAATCGTCTTTCAAAGTCTTCTAAATCTGATGCATCACCAAAAATGGTAGCAACGGCTCTTAAATCTAAGTTATCACTAATATCACTGTTATTTGCTCTAACTGTAGTTTTATCTTGCGCAAAAGAAGTAATTGCAAAGAGAAAACTAAATATTCCTGTTATTAAATTCGTTTTCATATCATTCAATATTTATTGTTACATTTGAATGATTTCAATTATTATGCCAAAAATAAATTAGGAGATTTTTTTAAGCGTATTTTTATCTTTTATAAGTATTTTTTTACCTATAATATCAATGTACCCATTTTTATTAAAGTCTGATAATAAACGAATACAACTTTCTGTTGCAGTACCAATCATTCCAGCCAATTCTTCTCTAGATAATTGTATTCGGATGGTTCCATCAATATTTGTTCCAAATGATTGTTCTAAATATAATAAGGCTTCTGCTAAACGTTGCTTAACTGTTTTTTGAGCCATATCAACCATGTGATCATCAGATTCTTTTAAATCTCCACAAATTGTTTTCATAACATTCATTGAAAAATCATTGTTTTGATTGAAGAATTGTAAAATTTCGTTTTTTGGAACAAAACAAACTTCCATGTCTTCTAATGCTATAGCAGATAAGTTTGCAGATTCTTCACTTATCATAGAACGTTGCCCTAATAATTCACCAGGTTTAACCAATTTTACTATTTGATCTTTACCATTAGAGCTTAATTTTGATAGTTTACAAACACCGTCTTTAATGCAAAATATACCATTTAAGGTTTCACCTTCTTCAAAAATTGGCTGTCCTTTTTTTATAGTATATGATGTCTTACAATTAGCAACTTTTATAAGCTCATCTTTTGTTAAAGCTTTTATCGAACTGAATTGCCTAACTATACATTGTTCACATTTGCTCATAATTGGGATGTTTTTATTCTCACAAAGATAATCAAAGTATGATAAATATCATATTTTAAATTGATTCCTTTTGCAACCTTTGTTATAGGTAAAATGAGCAAATTTATGGATACAAAAGAATGTTTCCATTGTGGTAATAAAATTATAAAAAAAGACGAAATTATTTTTGATGAAAAATCTTTCTGTTGTAATGGTTGTAAAACGGTTTACGAGATTTTTAGTCAAAATGATTTGACATGTTATTATGATTTTCAAAATACTCCTGGAGCAACACCACAAGAAATTAATGGAAAATATGATTTTTTAGAAGATGAGAAAATTATTTCTAAACTTCTTGATTTTCAGGAAGATAAAACAAATATTGTTTCACTTTTTATTCCTCATATACATTGTAGTTCGTGTATTTGGATTTTGGAAAATTTACAAAAACTTCAAAAAGGTATAAGTACTTCACAAGTTAATTTTCCAGAAAAGAAAGTGAGAATTACTTATGATGCAACAAAAGTTTCGCTTAAAGAATTGGTACTTCTATTAAGTTCTATAGGCTATGAACCTTACATTAGTTTAGATAATTTTGATGAAGGAAAAAAGAAGGTAGATAGAAGTTTAATTTATAAACTTGGGATTGCTTTTTTCTGTTTTGGAAATATTATGTTACTATCTTTTCCAGAATATTTTGAGGTAGAAGAATTTTGGATTAATCAATATAGAGGTTTCTTTAGATGGTTAATTTTTGCATTATCGCTACCTTCATTTCTATATTCAGCAAGTGATTATTATGTTTCAGCTTATAAAAGTATAAAATCTAAAATGCTGAATATTGATATTCCTATTGCTTTAGGAATCTTAGTAATGTTTATAAGAAGTACAATTGATATTCTTTTCGATTATGGACAAGGTTTTTTCGATAGCTTAACAGGTCTTATTTTCTTTATGTTATTAGGTAAATTATTTCAACAAAAAACCTATAGCTTTTTATCCTTTGAAAGAGATTATAAATCTTATTTCCCAATTGCAATTACAAAACTGACAAGTGAAAGAAAAGAAGTACCAGTTCAGGTTTATGACATAGAAAAAGGAGATCGATTAGTTATTAGAAATCAAGAATTAATTCCTGTAGATGCTATTTTAATAACAGAAAAAGCATCAATTGATTATAGTTTTGTTACAGGAGAGGCAATTCCTATTGAAAAGAAATCGGGCGATAAGGTTTATGCAGGAGGAAAAATTATAGGAAATGTAGTAGAATTAGAAGTCTTATTTTCTGTTTCTCAAAGTTATCTAACACAACTCTGGAGTAATGATGTTTTTCAGAAGAAAATCGATCAAAAACATAAAACTATAACTGACACAGTCAGTCGATATTTTACACCTATTTTATTATTATTAGCTTTTGTAGCATTTGGTATTTGGCTATTTATAGATGTTTCAATGGCTTTTAATGTGTTAACCGCAATTTTAATTGTTGCTTGTCCATGTGCTTTAGCATTAACAGCTCCTTTTACTTTAGGAAATGTATTGCGAATAATGGGAAATCAGAAAATGTATCTTAAGAATGCAACTGTTATTGAGCAATTAGCTAAAGTTGATACTATTGTTTTTGATAAAACAGGCACAATTACTTCTAATAAAAAATCTTCAGTCAATTTTTATGGTAAAGAATTTTCTAATGATGAATTAAAATTAGTAAAAAATGTAATTAGAGGATCAAATCATCCTTTAAGTAGAAAAATATACGATTTTATACCAAATATTGAGAAAATTGATATTGATGAATTTAATGAAATAACAGGAAAGGGAATAATTGCTAAAGTCGAAAATAATATAATAAAAATCGGATCGTCATCATTGGTGAATTATTTAGAGAATGAAACATCAAAGCAAACTAGAGTTCATATTAAGATTAATGATGTTTACAAAGGTTATTATTATTTTGATAACCAATATAGAAGCGGATTGGAAGAATTATTTGAAAATTTGAGTATTCATTATGAATTAAAAATTCTTTCAGGAGATAATGACGGAGAAAAGCAAACATTACAAGAATTATTACCTGAAAAAACAGAATTGATTTTTAATCAAAAACCAGAACAAAAACTAGAATATATAGAGAAGTTGCAACAGAAAGGAAAAAATGTAATGATGATCGGAGATGGATTAAATGATGCAGGAGCATTAGCGCAAAGTAATGTAGGTATATCTATTTCAGAAAACGTCAATGTATTTTCTCCTGCTTGTGATGGAATTATGGATGCAAGTCAATTTTCGAGAATAGGGTATTACTTGAAATTTTCAAAAAATGCAATGCGAATTATTTATATGAGTTTTGGACTTTCATTATCGTATAACTTAATTGGATTATCGTTTGCAATTACAGGAAATTTATCGCCATTAATAGCTGCAATTATAATGCCTTTAAGCTCTATAACAGTAGTTAGCTTTGTTACAATAATGTCTAATTATTATGCGAAAAAGAATTGATGTTGTTTTTTTGAACACACATGATAAATGTCATATTTTATGAATAAAGCTAGAAGTACATTTGTTTTATAATTTAAAGGTATGAGTGTAATTTATATATTAATCACAATCAGTATAGTTGTTGCTATTGGCTTTTTGATTGCTTTTATAAAGGCAGTAAAAAGTGGTCAATATGATGATGATTATACACCATCGGTCAGAATGTTATTTGACGATGAATTAAAAAAGAGTTCTGAAAAAACAATAAAAGTAGAAAAACAAAAAACAATCTAAATTATGGAGATGCAACAATTTTATTACGACAACAAAATTGTAAAGAAGTTCCTTTATGCTAGTATACTATTTGGAGTTGTAGGTATGTTAGTTGGATTAACAGTGGCATTTATGTTTATTTTTCCAAATATGACCGATGGAATTCCTTGGTTAAGTTTTGGTAGATTAAGACCATTACATACAAATGCAGTCATTTTTGCCTTTGTAGGAAATGCAATATTTGCAGGAATATATTATTCTTTACAACGTTTGTTGAAAACAAGAATGTATAGCGATGTATTAAGTAATATTAACTTTTGGGGTTGGCAATTAATTATAGTTGCAGCAGCCATTACATTACCTTTAGGATATACTACTTCAAAAGAATATGCCGAATTAGAATGGCCTATTGATATTGCAATAGCAATAATTTGGGTTGTTTTTGGTATCAATATGATTATGACAATTCTTCGTAGAAGAGAACGTCATTTATATGTTGCGATTTGGTTTTATATCGCCACTTTTGTAACAGTTGCCGTACTGCATATCTTTAATAGTTTAGAATTACCTGTTTCTGCAATGAAGAGTTACTCTGTTTATGCAGGAGTTCAAGATGCTTTAGTACAATGGTGGTATGGACATAATGCAGTAGCCTTTTTCTTAACAACACCATTCTTAGGTCTAATGTATTATTTTGTTCCAAAAGCAGCTAACAGACCTGTATATTCTTATAGATTATCAATTATTCACTTCTGGTCGTTAATTTTCTTATATATCTGGGCTGGACCACATCACTTATTGTATACAGCTTTACCAGATTGGGCTCAAAATTTAGGAGTTGTATTTTCAATCATGTTAATAGCACCATCTTGGGGAGGAATGATTAATGGATTGTTAACATTAAGAGGTGTTTGGGATAAAGTAAGAACAGAACCAGTATTAAAATTCTTCGTAGTAGGTATAACAGGTTATGGAATGGCTACATTTGAAGGACCAATGTTATCCCTTAAAAATGTAAATGCAATTGCTCACTTCACAGACTGGATTGTTGCTCACGTTCACGTAGGAGCTTTAGCATGGAACGGATTTATGACATTTGGTATGATTTATTGGTTAATACCAAGAATGACAAAAACAAAATTATATTCTACAGCATTAGCTAATTTCCATTTTTGGATAGGTACTTTAGGAATTATTTTATATGCACTTCCAATGTATGTTGCAGGATTTATGCAAGCATCTATGTGGGATCAATTTAAACCAGATGGAACATTACAATATGGAAATTTCCTTGAAACAGTTACCGAAATTATGCCTTTCTATTTAATGAGAGCAATTGGAGGAACGTTATTCGTAATAGGATTACTAGTATTAGTTTATAATATTATTAGAACTGTAATGGCAGGAAAAGCTGTTGAAGACGAATTAGCAGAAGCTCCAGCATTAGTGAAAATTTCATCAGGAAGATTAAAAGGAGAAAAATTTCACCCATGGTTAGAAAGAAAACCTATTCAATTAACCATTTTAGCAACTATTGCAATATTAATAGGAGGAATTATTCAAATTGTACCTACAATTATGGTAAAATCTAATATACCTACAATTTCAAGTGTAAAACCATATACTCCATTAGAATTAGAAGGTAGAGATATTTATATACGTGAAGGGTGTAATAACTGTCACTCACAAATGATTAGACCTTTCCGTTCAGAAGTAATGCGTTATGGAGAATATTCAAAAGGAGGAGAATTTGTTTATGATCATCCTTTCTTATGGGGATCAAAACGTACAGGACCAGATTTAGCTAGAGAAGGAGTTCCTGGTAAACCAAACAATGGTGGACGTTCAGATGATTGGCATTTTAATCACATGTGGAATCCTCAAAGTACTTCAGATGGATCTATTATGCCTGGATATAAATGGATTATCAGAAATTCATTAGACAAATCATCAACTCAAGATAAAATGAGAGCAATGCAATCTTTAGGAGTTCCTTATACTGATGTTGAAGTAGCTACTGCAATGGATTCTATAGAAAAGCAAGCCTCTAAAATAGGAGATAACTTGATGAAAAATAAAGACATTAAAAAATCTTTTGAAGAACAAAAAAGATTACAAGGTAAAGAGTTTGTTCCAGTAAAAGACAGAGAAATTGTAGCCTTAATTGCTTATTTGCAACGTTTAGGAACTGATATAACAAAACAAGATAACGCTAAATAATTTGAGATATGTTGAAGTTTATAAAACATAATTTAGAAACCATTTCAGGAATTGAAATATATCCAATTATTTCATTAGTAATTTTCTTTACCTTTTTTGTAGGACTTTTTATTTGGGTCTTTAGTTACAAGAAAGATAAGATTAAAGAACTAAGTGAATTGCCAATTAAAGACTAATTTTTTAAAGATTTTAAAATGAAAAACTTAATTCCTTCATACGTTAGAGTTCCATTAATTTTTGCAGTAGTTTTTGCAGGAATGGAATTCTTCATAGACTCAGGAGATAAACCTGCTTTTATAAAATATCCAATGGTTTCTTTGTTTTTAGGTGTTTTTTTATTCCTTTTAGTAGCCATAGAGATAGTTATAAGTGCAGTTGATAAAGTTACATATCAATTATTAACAGAAGAGCAGAAAAAACAATTAGAAGAAGCACAATCTATATCCTTTACAGAAAGTAAATTTTATAAAAGTTTAACACGCTCTAAATCTATAGAACAAGAAGCAGATGTAATGCTAGATCATGATTATGATGGTATTAAAGAGCTAGATAATGTATTACCGCCATGGTGGGTATATTTATTCTATGGTTGTGTAATTTTTGCAGTTGTATATTTAGTACGTTTTCATGTTATAGGTGATTATACTCAAAAAGAAGAGTATGAAATGGAAATGATGAAAGCAGAAAAAGAACATGAAGAATATTTAAAAACAGCTCCAGACTTAGTAAATGTTGATAATGTTGAATTATTAACTGATGACGCAAGTATTGAAGAAGGAAAAAAAGTTTTTGAAGCGAATAATTGTTTTTCTTGTCATGGACAAAATTTACAAGGAGGAATAGGTCCAAATCTAGTCGATAAATTTTGGATAAATGGAGGAGGAGTTAAAAATATCTTTAAATTAGTTTCTGAAGGAAGTACAACAAATCCGGTTATGGCACCTTGGAAAGAAGTAATAAAACCTGCTGATATTCAAAAATTAGCTAGTTATATTATATCATTAGAAGGTTCGAATCCAAAGGAAGCTAAAGAAGCAGAAGGTGAAATTTGGGGAGAAAAGACAATAGAAGTTATACCAACCGAACAAGTTGAAATTGTAACGGATTAACTACAAAATAAATAATTAAGAGATTTAATGTACATTAAATCTCTTAAACAATTTTATATAAGATGGAAAAGTTACCTGATGAAAGTTTTAGAGATACTATAGGGACGATTAATGAAGAAGGGAAAAGAAATTTCATTTTTCCTAAAAAACCTAATGGTAAATTCTATGATAAGCGAAAAGTAGTAAGTTATATTCTTTTGGTTTTTTTATTATTAGCACCTTTCATTAAAATAAATGGTAATCAGTTTTTATTATTTAATGTTTTAGAGCGAAAATTTTCAATATTCGGATTTCCATTTTGGCCACAAGACTTTTATTTGTTTGTTATTTCAATGATAATAGGAGTTGTAGGACTTACATTATTTACAGTTGCTTTTGGAAGAATATTTTGTGGTTGGTTTTGTCCGCAAACCATTTTTATGGAAATGGTTTTTCGTAGAATTGAATATTGGATAGATGGAGATAGAGGTGCTCAAATGCGATTAGCGAAACAAGAATGGAATACTGAAAAAATTAGAAAAAGAATTACAAAATGGATTATTTTCTTTCTTATTTCATTTTTAATAGCAAATGTATTTTTAGCTTACCTAATAGGAAGTGATAAATTATTAGAATACATAGGCGAAGGACCTGTAGAAAATAAAAGTACTTTAATTGCTCTATTGATTTTCACAGGAGTCTTTTATTTCATTTTTGCATGGTTTAGGGAACAAGTGTGTATTATAGCCTGTCCTTATGGAAGAATGCAAGGTGTACTATTAGATAATAAATCTATAAATGTTGCTTACGATCATGTAAGAGGTGAAGGAGAAAAAGGAAGAGCAAAATGGGATAAAAGAGAAGACAGAACTACTTCTGGAAAAGGTGACTGTATCGATTGTAAACAATGTGTTCATGTATGTCCAACAGGAATAGACATTCGAAACGGAACACAATTAGAATGTATCAATTGTACTGCTTGTATTGATGAATGTGATACCATTATGGATAAAGTAGGTTTACCTAAAGGATTAATTCGTTATGCAAGTGAAGATGAAATAGTTAAAAAAGAAAAATTTAAGTTAACAGCTAGAATGAAAGGTTATATAGCTGTGCTTACAATATTAATAGGATTATTAGTAGGTTTACTTTTCTTACGTAATGATGTAGAAGCTAAAGTACTTCGTTTACCAGGACAGTTATACGAACAAAAAGGAGAAATGATTAGTAATGTTTTTACCTATAAAATAATTAACAAAACGGTTAAAGATTTTGACAAAATTACAATTAAATTAGAAAAACCAAATGGAATAGTAAAACTAGTAGGAAATACTCATATTAAAATTCCAGCTGAAAAAACATTCCAAGGAACATTATTTATAGAAATTAAAGCATCAGAAATAAAAGGAGACAAAATAAAAATAAAATTAGGCTTCTATAATGATGATAAATTAATTGAAACAACAAAAACAACTTTTTTAGGACCTAGATCTTTTAATTAAGTCTTAAAATTAAAATATATTAAAAATGAAAATAAATTGGGGAACAGGAATTGTAATTGCATTTATATTGTTCATAACATTCATTTTATATTTTGTATTAAAAGTACAATTAAATGATAATTATGATAGAGAACTAGTAGTAGAAGATTATTACCAACAAGAACTTAAAGTGCAAGGAAATATTGAAAAATCTTCCAATGCTAATGCTTTAATTGATAAAATTAAAATTGAAAAAGTATCAGAAGGAATTCAGGTTTCCTTTCCAGAAAGCTTTGATTATAAAACTATTAAAGGAAAAGTGTCCTTATATAGACCGTCTAACCAGAAATTAGATTCTGAAATGCAAATTTCATTATCTTCTTCACATTTGCTCATACCTAAAAGTAGTTTGGTAGGCGGTCTTTGGGACATTACTATTGATTGGGAATATCAAGGAGTTTCATATAGAAATAAAAAATCAATTTATTATTAGAAAATGATATACTGACTGTATATAGGTACGATTCTTTAAAAATACAAGTAAAACAAGATACAGTTTATAATAATACATTTTAAAAATGCTTTACACAGCTATCATATTTGGATTAATAAGTAGTTTTCACTGCATAGGAATGTGCGGACCAATTGCTATGATGCTACCTGTTGATAGAAATAATGAAGCAAAAAAAATAACACAATTAATTGTGTATCACTTAGGCAGATTGATAGCCTATAGTACTTTAGGATTAGTTTTTGGTTTGTTGGGTGAAGGTTTTTTCTTGGCAGGAATGCAACAACAGTTATCAATAATTGTTGGAATAATAATGATTATCATTGCATTAACGCCAGAAAAGACTTTAGCCCAATATAATTTTTCAAAACCTGTATATAAAATCATTTCAAAAGTGAAATTAAATCTAGGTAAACAATTTAAAAATAGAAGCTATAAATCTTTTTTCACCATCGGATTATTAAACGGATATTTACCTTGCGGAATGGTTTACGTCGCTTTATTTGGAGCATTGGCTATGCCAAACATACAATATAGTATTCTATATATGTTACTTTTTGGTTTAGGAACCGTTCCAATGATGAGTTTAGTAGTTATCATTTCTAATTTACTTACAAATCCTGTTCGAAATACTATCCAAAAAATGATTCCTATAATTGCAGTTTTTATAGGAATATTATTTATTATTAGAGGCCTAGGTTTAGATATTCCTTATATTTCACCAGGAACAACAAGTCTTTTTGTCCAAGCAGAAGCAGATTGTCATTAAAAAAAATATCATTAAAAAAGTTAATATTTTTAAAATTAAATTGTAAATTGGCTAAATCAATATAAACAATTTAATTATGAAAAACTTAAAGAAATTAGGTAAATGCTTAAGTAAAGAAGAACAAAAAGCAATCAATGGTGGTTGGAAAACTAAAGAAAGCTGCGACGCTATGGGTGGATTCTGGGGAAAGATGGCAGATTCAGGTATTTGGTGTTGTACTATTCCAGATGTACATTCATATTGCCCACCAAACTAATATATTTTAAGCAGCAAATAATAAAAAAAACAACCTTAAGGTTGTTTTTTGTTTTTCTAAATATTTAAAAAATCCTTAAATAGTCATAGAAAACAATTGTGTTTGTGGTGCTTTTCGTTTTAATCGTAAATCAAAAGCCATACAAATATTACGCACAAATGGTTTTCCTTTTTCTGTAACAATTATTGATTGATTTTTAAATTTTAACAAACCATCTTTTTCCATTTCAGTAAGATTTGATAGGACAGTTTCTATTTCAGAAAAATAAGTATTAGCATCATTCCAAGAAGTTTTAAATTGGCACATTAAATTTAAAATATGTTTTCTAATAATTAAATCTTCTGAATTCAAAATATGACCTCTAAAAATAGGTAGTTTGTCTTCGTCTAATTTAGCATAATAATCTTCTAGAGTTTTTTCATTTTGTGCAAAAGCATTCCAAGAATCACTAATAGATGAAACACCTAAGCCAATCATTACTTCTGTTTTAGACGAGGTATAGCCCATAAAATTTCGATGTAATTTTCCTGTTTCAAATGATTTAGTCATACTGTCACTTTTCAAAGCAAAATGATCCATTCCAATTTCAGTATAATTATGTTTCAAGAGTTCCTTTTTTCCAATTTCATATAATTTTCGCTTTATATCATCTTTTGGTAAGTCTTCATCTTTAAAACCTCTTTGTCCATTGCCTTTTATCCAAGGAACATGAGCATAACTATAAAAAGCAATTCTATTTGGTTGTAATGAATTTGTTTTAGCAATCGTATCTAAAACATCTTCTAATGTTTGAAAAGGTAATCCAAAAATTAAATCGTGACCTATTGAAGTATAACCAATTTCTCTTGCCCAAAATGTTACTTTTGCAACATTATGAAAAGGTTGATTTCGATGAATAGCTTTTTGTACCTTTTCAGCATAATCTTGTACACCAAAGCTAACTCTTCGAAATCCTAAATTATATAATGTTTGTAATTGTTCGTAAGTAGTATTATTAGGATGACCTTCAAAACTAAACTCATAGTCTTTAGCCTTGTTTGCATTTTTAAAAAGACCATTGATTAAAGAAGTTAAATTATCAGATGAAAAAAAAGTAGGTGTTCCGCCTCCTAGGTGTATCTCTTTAATATTAGGTCGTTGAGGTAATAATTCACAATATAAATCCCACTCTTTTAAAAGAGCAGTAATATAAGGCTTTTCAACATCATGTCTCTTTGTAATTCGTTTATTACAACCACAAAAAGTGCATAAACTTTCACAAAAAGGTAAATGAATATAAAGGCTAATACCTTCAGATTTATTAGTCGCAATAAAAGATTGTATCACCGCATTTTTCCATTGATCTATAGAAAAAAGATTTTCTTCCCAATATGGAACTGTTGGATAACTTGTATATCTTGGACCAGGAACATTATATTTTTGAACTAATGACATCTTTCAAATTGTTTCATCAAAAATAAGTATAGGTAATAAGTAGAAAAATGATAATTATCATATCTATAATATTTTATTAATAAGTTGTAAATTCGCCTTTCAATTAATTAAAATGAGAAAAAAGCTATTTTTTTTTAGTCTACTAACTATAGTATTATCCTGTAAAGAGCAAATTTTAAAACAAGGATCAAAGCAAATTACCTTTACAAAAATTATAAGTGAAGAAATTTATAACGATTCAATTAGCATTAGGGCTATTGTTTTAGATAGTAATCAATTATGGTTTTCAGGAAATAACGGAAAATATGGAGCTATCGATTTGGTTACTCAAAAAAAATTTAGAGGAAGAATAAATAAAGACTCACTTCATCCTGAATTTAGAAGTATTGCTAAAACAAAAGATGCTATTTTCATTTTAAGTGTTGCAAATCCTGCATTATTGTATAAAATATCTAATGATAGAAAGGTAGTAAAATTAGTATATCAAGAAGAAAATGAAAAAGTATTCTATGATAGTATGCAATTTTTAGATACTAATTTTGGAGTAGCTATGGGAGATCCTGTTTCAAATTGCTTGAATATCATAATTACTAATGATGGAGGAAATACTTGGCAAAAAATACCATGTGATAAATTACCTAAAGTAGAAGAAGGAGAAGCCGCTTTTGCAGCAAGTAACACTAATGTGATGTTGAGAAATAACAAAATAATTATCGTTTCAGGAGGAAAAAAATCACGTTGCTTTGTAAGTGAAGATAAAGGAAATACTTGGCAAGTATATAATACACCAATTGTACAAGGAAAAACGATGACAGGAATTTTTACGGCTGATTTTTATGATGAGAATATAGGCTTTATTGCTGGTGGCGATTATGAAAAACAAGAAGATAATTCTAATAATAAAGCCATTACAAAAGATGGTGGGAAAACATGGCAATTAGTAGGGCAAAGTCAAGGATTTGGATACGCTTCTTGCATTCAGTTTGTACCAAATAGTAAAGGAAAATCTTTAATTTGTGTTGGCGGAACAGGTGTTCATTATTCAAACGATAGTGGAAATACTTGGAAAAAAATGTTAGAAGACAAAGATTTATATACTATTCGCTTCCAAAATGACTCTATTGCTTATGCAGGTGGAAAAAATAAAATTGTAAAACTAACGATTGAATATTAACAGTTTATTAAATGTACTATTAATTGTCAGTTTAAAAAAATAATTTAATTTTGCCTTGAAATGTTAAAGAAACAAATAAAATATTTATTTTTATTAATTGGCATCTTATCAATAGGATACAATACTACTTTTATACCTGTTGTAGATAGTAGTAGTCATTCTCATGCTGTTCTTGAAAACGTTACTACAAAAAATCTTAATACTGATGTTTTAGATAACACATTAAAAGTTAGAACATCACTTCCCATAATTGATAATAATAAGCATAAAATACATGCTACTGATAATGAAGGAGAAGAAGATGAATTAATATCTTTTAAAAAAGAGGTACAATTAAGTACTTTCTTCAATATACTTTGTTATACTCAAGCGTCCAATTATTTTTCTGATTATATTAAAAATCGTTTCCTTTTCTTTAAACGATTTAAAGGCTTTTATTCATATAAAAAACACATCATATTTCAAGTATTTAGAATATGATTCTTAAAAAGGCAAAATCTTATTGCCTACCTACAATTTGTTTCGGAAACAAATAAAAATATTCCATTGCAAAATTTGCTATTGGGAAAAGTATGTGTTGTTTAAATCAGCATGTCTTAAATAAAAAACCAAACCATATTTAATCAAAACCAAATTATCATGAAAAAAGTACTCATGCTAGTGAGTTTCTGTGCCTTGTTGTTTAATACAAGTTGTAAAACAGAGAAAAAAGAAAAAGAAGAGGAAACAAAATTTTTAGTTACTAATCCAATCAGAAAAGATACTATTATTACAAAGGATTATGTAGCTCAAATCCAATCCATTCGTCATATTGAATTAAGAGCACAAGAAAAAGGGTATTTGCAAAACATTTATGTTGATGAAGGTCAGTTTGTAAAAAAAGGACAATTATTATTCCAGATAATGCCAAAACTATATGAAGCAGAAATGCAAAAAACAAAAGCTGAGGCAAAATTTGCAGAAATTGAGTATCTAAATACTAAAAAATTAGCAGAAAATAACGTAGTAGCTCCAAATGAGTTAGCTATGGCTAAAGCAAAGTTAGACAAAGCCAATGCTGAACTTGCATTAGCAAATGTTCATTTAGAATTTACTCAAATAAGAGCTCCATTTGATGGTATAATAGACCGTTTTCATGTACGTTTAGGTAGTTTAGTAGATGAAGGAGATTTACTTACAAATCTTTCTGATAATAGTGAAATGTGGGTGTATTATAATGTTCCAGAAGCAGAATATTTAGATTATAGAGCAAAATTTAAAAACACCGATGCCAAACCAAAAGTTAAACTTTTAATGGCAAATAATCAATATTTTGATTATTTAGGCGTAGTGGAAACAATAGAAGCAGATTTTGATAATGAAACTGGAAATATCCCATTTAGAGCAACATTTCCAAACCCAAATGGCTTGTTAAGATATGGTGAAACAGGTAGTGTACAAGCAATTATTCCAATAAAAAATGCTCTTTTAATTCCTCAAAAAGCAACATTCGAAGTTCTTGATAAAAAATATGTTTATGTAATCGATAAAAATAGTCAAGTTAAATCTAGAGCCATTAGTATTGCAGCAGAATTACCTCATATATATGCAATTAGTGAAGGACTTTCAGAAGGAGATAAAATTCTTCTTGAAGGATTACGTCTTGTAAATGAGAATGATAAAATTGAATATAAAGTTGAGAATCCAGAAACTGTAATGTCGCATTTGGAGTTATATGCCGAGTAGTATAAAATTTAAAAAGAGAAAAAATGTTTAATAGATTTATACACAGACCTGTATTTGCGATTGTAATTTCAATCATAATATTATTTGTAGGGTCATTAGCAATCAAACAGCTTCCCATTTCACAATTTCCACAAATTGCACCAACAACGGTAAATATCTTTATTGCATATCCAGGTGCAAGTGCGGATGTATTAGTAAAATCAACTTTAATTACGCTAGAAAACTCAATAAATGGAGTTGAGGGAATGCGTTATATGGCAACCGATGCAACTAGTGCAGGTGAAGCAACACTTAGAATTATTTTTGAACCTGGAACCGATCCTAATCAGGCTGTTATTAGGGTAAAAACAAGGGTAGATCAAGTTATGCCACTTTTACCAGAATTAGTCCAACGTGAAGGTGTTGTAATCACACCAATTCAACCAAGTATGTTAATGTATGTGAATCTTTATTCTAAAAGCAAAAGTATGGATGAAAAGTTTCTATACAATTATGCTAATGTGAAAATGATTCCTGAAATTAATAGAATTAAAGGTGTAGCAAGATCACAAATATTAGGAAGTCGTACGTATGCAATGCGTGTTTGGTTAAATCCAGATAGAATGAGAGCCTATAATATTTCTATTGATGAAGTAATGGAAGCTTTACAAGAGCAAAGTATTATTGGTCGTCCTGGTAGAATTGGACAAAGTTCAGGTATTTCTGCTCAATCATTAGAATATGTTCTAACTTATAAAGGGAGGTTTAATGAACCAAAACAATATGAAAATGTTATTATTCGTGCTAATTCAAATGGAGAAAGTATTCATTTAAAAGATATTGGTTCAGTAGAATTAGGGAGTGAATTTTTTGATATTTATTCAAATTTAGATGGTCATCCTTCTGCTGCAATTGTATTAAAACAAAATTATGGAAGTAATGCAAGTGATGTAATTGAAGAAGTAAAAGCAAAGCTTGAAGAAATGAAAGCTACTTTTCCACCAGGAGTAGATTATAAAATTAGTTATGATGTATCTCAGTTCTTAGATGCTTCCATAGAGCAAGTTATTCATACATTACGTGATGCATTTATTTTAGTTGCACTAGTTGTATTCATTTTCTTAGGTGATTGGCGTTCTACGTTAATACCCATTTTAGCCGTTCCTGTTTCATTAATTGGTGCATTTTTTGTAATTCAGTTTTTCGGACTTTCAATTAATTTGGTAACACTGTTTGCTTTAGTATTAGCAATTGGTATTGTTGTCGATGATGCCATTGTTGTTGTTGAAGCCGTGCATGCCAAGTTTGATGAAGATCATACTATTTCACCATATTCAGCAGTTAAAAAAGTATTGGGTGAAATTAGCGGAGCAATTATTGCAATTACAGCAGTAATGGTTTCGGTATTCTTACCAATTTCCTTCATGTCTGGACCTGTTGGAACATTCTACAGACAATTTTCAATTACAATGGCAAGTTCAATTGTAATTTCCGCTCTTGTTGCTCTTACTTTAACTCCTGTACTTTGTGCAATGTTATTAAAGAATCATCATGCGCAAGCTCATAAGAGCAATATCTTGACTAAAATTTTAGATAAATTTAATGCAGTATTTGATAAACTTACAGGAAAATATGTAGCTGTATTAAAAAGAATTGTTAATAGAAGATGGTTAACTTTTGGTGTATTATTGGCATTTTGTGCGGGTATTTTTTATACAAGTGAAATTCTTCCTTCTGGATTTATTCCAAGTGAAGATCAAGGAACAATTTATGCTATTATACAAACACCACCTGGAGCAACATTAGAAAGAACTAATCAGGTTTCTCAAAAACTTCAAAAAATTTGTGAAGAAGTTGAAGGAGTTGAATCAGTTTCTTCTTTGGCAGGTTATGAAATTATGACTGAAGGTAGAGGGTCTAATGCAGGAACATGTCTTATTAACTTGAAAAAATGGTCAGATCGTGATCATACTGTTAAAGAGATTATGGAAGAATTGGAAGAAAAATCTAAAGGACTTGGAGCTATCGTTGAATTTTTCGAACCACCTGCAATTCCTGGTTTTGGATCTTCTGGAGGTTTTTCCATGCGTTTACTAGATAAAACAACAAATACAGATTACCAAGAATTTGATAAAGTGAATAAACAGTTTATGGAAAATTTAGGCAAGCGTAAAGAATTAGCAGGCTTGTTTACTTTTTTTGCAGCAAATTATCCACAATATGAACTAGAAATCAATAATGATTTAGCTATGCAAAAAGGAGTTTCAATTGGTAAAGCAATGGAAAACCTTAACATAATGATTGGTAGTACTTACGAACAAGGTTTTATTAAGTTTGGTCGTTTCTTTAAAGTTTATGTACAATCTGATCCTAAATTCAGAAGACTTCCATCTGATATTTTAAATCTTTATGTCAAAAATGATCATGGAGAAATGGTACCATATTCAGCATTTATGAAACTTAAAAAAACACAAGGGCCTAATGAAGTAACACGCTATAATATGTATAATTCGGCAGCTATTCAAGGTCTTCCAGCTAAAGGGTATACAACTGCGGATGCGATTAAAGCTATTAAAGAGGTTTCAGCTCAAACATTACCAAAAGGATATGATATTGCTTGGGAAGGTTTGTCGTATGACGAAGCTGGTAGAGGAAATGAATCACTTTATGTATTTTTAATCGTATTGGTTTTCGTTTATTTTGTTTTAGCAGCTCAATATGAAAGTTTTATTATTCCACTTGCAGTAATATTTTCATTACCTGTTGGAGTTTTTGGTTCTTTCGTATTATTAGAATTAATGGGACTTCAAAATGATATTTATGCACAAATCGGACTTATTATGTTAGTTGGATTATTAGGTAAAAATGCTGTATTAATTGTTGAATTTGCAGTTTTAAAGCGAAGTCAAGGATATACCATTTTAGAAGCTGCAATTGAAGGTGCTAAAGTTCGTTTTAGACCTATTTTAATGACTTCATTTGCTTTTATTGCTGGATTAATTCCTTTAATTATTGCTACTGGTGCTGGAGCAATTGGAAATCGTACAATTGGTGCTTCTGCTTTAGGAGGTATGTTATTCGGAACGGTTTTCGGTGTGATCATTGTTCCAGGTTTGTATTTTATTTTTGCCTCATTAGCAGATGGAAGAAAGTTAATTAAAGATGAAGATGAAGGATCTTTAACAGAAGATTTTGTACATCAATTAGATAGTTTTCCAGAAGAAGAATAAATGAAAAAAATAATGATAAAGATGCTTAACAAAAAGATATATTTATATGTAGGTATTGCCTTCATATTATTGAATTTAGCTAGTTGTAAAACACCAGAAATGGTTGAAAAAATAGCTAATGCTAATGTGCCAGAGCAATATAATTCATCTCAAGATACTATCAATTCAGGAAAAATGAAATGGGAAGATTATTTTGCCGATCCGTATTTGAAGAGTTTAATTGATACTGCTTTAAAAAATAATCAAGAATTGAATATCACGTTGCAAGAAATTGAAATTGCACGTAATGAAATTCGAGTAAGAAAAGGAGAATATTTACCATTTCTAGGAATTAAAGGTTCAGCAGGACTTGACAAAGTTGGTCGTTATACAAGTAAAGGAGCAAATGATGCTACGACTGATATTAAACCTGATACTGAAATGCCAGAACCATTACCAGATTATATGATCGGAGCTTATGCAAGTTGGGAAGTTGATATTTGGGGGAAATTACATAATGCTAAAAAATCTGCGGTTAGCAGATATTTAGCAACAGTTGAAGGAAAAAACTTTGTAATAACAAATCTTATTGCAGAAATTGCTAATTCATATTATGAGCTATTAGCGTTGGATAATCAATTAAACTTGGTTAAACAAAATATTGATATTCAGAACAATGCACTTAAAATTGTAAAATTGTTAAAAGAATCTGCACGTTCAAATGAATTAGCTGTAAAACGATTTGAAGCTCAGGTATTAAACACACAAAGTCTTCAATTTACTATTGAGCAAAGAATAGTAGAAACAGAGAATAAAATTAACTTTTTATTAGGTAGATATCCCCAACCTATAGAAAGAGATGTAACTATTTTTAATAATTTAAGTTTAGAAAATATTAGTGCTGGTTTACCTTCAGAATTATTAGCAAATAGACCAGATATTAAACAGGCAGAATTAGATTTGGCTGCTGCTAAATTAGATATTAAAGTTGCTAAAGCACGTTTTTATCCTTCTTTAGGTATTTCCGCTGGAATTGGTTTTCAAGCTTTTAACCCTTCATATTTGATTAAAACACCACAATCATTATTGTATTCAATTGCAGGAGATTTGGTAGCACCATTAATCAATAGAAATGCGATAAAAGCAACTTATTATAATGCAAATGCAAAACAAATTCAAGCAGTTTATAATTATGAACGTACTATTTTAAATGCTTATGTTGAAGTAGCCAATCAATTGTCAATGATTAAAAATATGTCAAAAACATATGACTTTAAATCAAAACAAGTTGATGCACTTAATACATCAGTAATTATTTCAAACGATCTTTTTAGGTCAGCTCGTGCTGATTACATGGAAGTGTTGTTAACACAACGTGATGCTTTGGAATCTGAATTTGATTTAATTGAAGCTAAAATGGAACTGATGAATGCTAAAGTTAACATTTATAAAGCTTTAGGAGGTGGATGGAATTAAAAAAGTGAGTTAGTTTAAATATATAAAGCCATCTTGTAAATTTCAAGATGGCTTTTATGTTAAAAATTAGAGTAGAACTTAGAAAACTATTCCATAACAATCTATATCAAAAAAAAAAGCACTTTTTAGTGCTTTTTTAATTAATCTCTACGATCTCTATATTGTTTAAAAAGTTTTCTATTAAACTCATCTTCTACCTTCTTTAATTTTACTACTTTTTTTGCAGGAAGTACATTTAATAAATCTTTTATATATTTCTTTTTTAGATTATGCATTTCATCTTCATTGGCTTCCATTTTTTTAACAAGTTGTAAAGCTTCTTTTTCTGAAAGTTTTTCAATTTCACTACTTTCATATTGATTGACAATTGCTTTCATTTTATTATGCCTAATTTCAAATTGTTTATCATCATACGAATTATAAACAGGCCAAAATTTTTGCGCTTCTTCTGTTGTTAAATTTAATTCTTCTGTTATAAAAGCTACTTTTAATGCTTTTATTTTTTCTTTTTTTTCTTTAAACCCTTGTGAAAAAGAGAAAGAGGAAATGAATAATAATAGTAATGCTATTTTTGTTTTCATACTTTATTGATTTAAATAGTAATCTAAGTTTTGTGTGTCTAATAAATAAGCTTCAATGTCATCATCATTAAGAGACAAATCATCCTCTAAAGCAATTATGTCTTCATTAGACAATCTATCTACAATTTCATAAGTAGAATATTCCGTGCTTAAATAAGATTCTAATGTGGCTGTTTCTAAAGGTTTAGCTTTTGATAAATTAAAATATACAGGAATAGCAATCATTGCTAATAAAACAGCGGCTATACTTGAAAACCATATTTGTTTTCTGTGAAATATAGAAACTACTTTTGTTTCTTTTTTAGGCAATTGCATCATCATCCTCTCTTCAAATTGCTCAAAATAGTTTTCGGGAATTTTAAATCCAGATTTTACTTTCGGTTCATTATCTAATTTTAAATCTTTCATATATATAGGACAAAATTAACTATAAATGGTTTAATTCTTTTTTAAATATTCTTCAATTTTTTTAACAGCTAAATGATAACTAGCTTTTAATGCTCCAACAGATGTATCTACAATTTCTGATATTTCTTCATATTTTAGTTCTTCAAAATATTTCATTTTAAAGACTAATTGTTGTTTTTCAGGTAATATAGCTATTGCTTTTTGTAATTTTAATTGAATTTCATCACCATCAAAAAAAACATCACTTTCTAGTTTATTTAATGCTTTTTGTTGTACTTCTTCATTTGAAATACCTTGTTTTTTAGATTTTTGTTGTAAAAAATTTAAAGCTTCATTTGTTGCAATTCTATAAATCCAAGAAAACAATTTACTTTCTCCTTTAAATTTTGAAATATTTTGAAATATTTTTATAAAAGTATTTTGTAAAATATCATCAGTATCGTCATGGTTTAATACAATATTCCGAATATGATTATACAACGGTTTTTGATATAATTGCAATAATTCCCGAAAAGCTTCTTGTTGCGTTTTCGGATTTAGTAAAGCTTCAATAAACACTTTTTCGTCTTGCAATTTATAATGTTTTAATCTTTAGACTAAAGATAACGAAAAAGGTTTAATACTTCTGAAATGAAAATTATAAATACTATTTTTGCAAAAACAACACAAACAATGCTAAAAACTGTAATTTTTGATATGGACGGCGTAATTGTAGATACAGAACCCGTTCATAAATATGCTTATTATAAACATTTTGAAGAATTAGAAATTGAAGTTAGTGATGAGTTATATGCTTCATTTACAGGAAACTCTACTCGAAATGTTTTTCAAAAAGTTAAAGAAAATTTTCAATTGCAACATGAAGTTGAAGATTTAATTCTAAGAAAACGTTTCCTCTTTAATGATGCTTTTGATACTAAAGAAGACTTACATTTAATAGAAGGAGTTGAAGATTTAATAAAAGAATTACATTATAATGAAGTTGAATTAATTTTAGCATCTTCAGCTTCAAAAGGTACAATTCAAAGAGTTTTTAATCGTTTCAATTTACATCAATATTTTACACATACTGTAAGTGGTGAAGATTTTCCAAAATCAAAACCACATCCTGCTATTTTCTTGCATGCTGCAAGTTTGTCAATACATCCAAAAGAAAATTGTATTGTTATTGAAGATAGTACAAATGGAGTAGAAGCAGCAAAAGCTGCGGATATTTATTGTGTCGGTTATAGAAGTAGTAACTCTAATCTACAAGATTTAGCTAAAGCCGATAGAATAGTTAACCATTTCAATGAACTAGATGTTTTAAATTTAAAAAAAGGTTTTTAATTTAAGGCTTCTTTATATCTTTTTAAGCATTTTTCACGTGCTTCTTTATGATCAACAATGGGTTTTGGATAGTTTGATGTTTCTAATTCTGGAACCCATTTTTTAATATATTTTAAGTCTTTGTCAAATTTTTTAATTTGTTCTGTTGGGTTAAAAATTCTAAAATAAGGAGCAGCATCAACACCAGAACCTGCTGCCCATTGCCAATTACCAACGTTACTAGCTTGTTCATAGTCTAATAGTTTTGTTGAAAAATAAGTTTCTCCCCAACGCCAATCTATTAATAAGTGTTTACAAAGGAAACTAGCAACTATCATTCTCACTCTATTGTGCATGTGTCCTGTTGCATTTAATTCTCGCATTCCAGCATCTACAAATGGATATCCTGTTTTTCCTTCACACCATTTTTGAAATAGAGTTTCATTATTGTCCCAAATTATTGCGTCATATTTAGGTTTAAAACTTTGATTTATGGTATGAGGAAAATGCCAAAGTATTTGCATGAAAAATTCTCTCCAAATGAGTTCATTTAAGAAAGTTTCATTCTTAGATAGTTGTGCCTTTTTAACCATTTCACGAACAGATATAGTTCCAAATCTAAGATAAACTCCTAACATTGATGTTCCATTTAAACTAGGGAAGTTTCGAGTATTCTCGTAATTTTCTATAAGTTTTTCTGAAATATCAAATTTTGAAATTTTTAAAGCACTTTTTTCAAATCCAATAGTTTCTAATGAAAGAAATGAATAAGAATGTGATACAATTTTATCTAAAAAATCTTCTGAATTATAATAGAGTAGAGTAGTAGTACTTAATTTTTGTTTCCACTTTTTTGAAAAGGGAGTATAAACTACATAAGGTGAATTATCATCTTTTACAATTTCATTTTTTTCAAAAATAACTTGATCTTTCAATGTTTTGAATGAAATATCATTTGCTTTTAAAATCTGATAAATATTTTTATCGCGTTTTCGAGCGTATGGTTCGTAATCATGATTAGTATAAACGGATGTTATTTTATTTTCAGTAATTAGTTTTTCAAATACTGTTTTTGGATCATCAAAAAAAATAGCTAATGATTTTCCAACCTGATTTAATTGTGATTGAATGTTTTTTAATTGATTATAAATAAAAGTAACCCGTGAATCATTTCTAGGTAATTGAGAAAGAATAGCAGGATCAAAAATAAAAATAGGTAAAATAGAATCATTTTCATAAAGTGCATGAAATAACCCTACATTATCTTGTAATCTTAAATCTCTTCTAAACCAGAATATTGTCATTATTGATATTTTATAGCTTAATTTTAATGTTGAAATTCACCAAATAACTCAATCAATTTTTTTCGTCTATATTCAAAAATTTCATCGAGTTTAGGTTTTACTAATATTGGATGAACTAATTGACCTAAAATACCCATTGGAATCTTATAATCAATAATATCTTCCATTTCTATTCCACCTGGAATTTCTTTTAAAAAATGTTTATGATGCCAAAGAGAATATGGCCCATAACGTTGTTCATCTACAAAATACTTTTTGTCTTGAACATGAGTAATTTCAGTAACCCATTTTGTTGGAATACCTAAAATAGGAGTAACAATATATTGTATCATTTGCCCAGAAAACATAGGTTTATCAGCACCAGATAATATGTTGAATCCCATATAATCAGGAGTTATTATCTTTAGATTTTTTGGATTTGATAAAAATTCCCAAGCTTCATCTAATGTAATGGGTAAATTTTGTTTTTTATGAAGTGTATAAATTTTCACTACAGAATGTTTTGTTTAACAAATATATAAAAATATTAAACAAATATTTTTTAATTTTAGGAATAGCTTAACATATTCATTCTACATTTTTAGTAATTTCGTAAAAATTCATAATTATAACTTATACAAATAAAAATCAAGATGAAAAAGGTATTCATAATGGCATTGTTTGCATTATCTACGCTAACAATTAATGCCCAAGTAGAAACTCCACAAGCAAGTCCTGCTGCAAAAGTGGATCAGGTTGTAGGTTTAACAAATGTAAAAATAGATTATTCAAGACCAGGAGCAAAAGGGAGAACAGTTTACGGAGATTTAGTTCCTTATGGAAAGAATTGGAGAACAGGAGCAAATGCCAATACTGTAATTTCATTTGATGAAGACATTAAAGTTAATGGTAAAGATTTAAAGAAAGGGAAGTATGCTTTATATACAACTCCAAAAGCAGATAGTTGGGATGTAATTTTTTATACAGCAACAGATAATTGGGGATTACCAGAAAAATGGGATGAAAGTAAAGTAGCTTTAAGAACTACTGTAAAACCTGAAACGTTGAATAAATCTGTAGAATCATTTACTATTTCAATAAATAGTTTAACAAATGATAGTGCTACTTTAGATTTAGCGTGGGAAAGAACAACTGTTTCTGTTCCATTTACTGTTCCTACAAATGAAATAGCAATGAATAGTATAGAAAAAGCGTTAGCTGGACCAACTTCTAGAGATTATTTTTCAGCGGCTCAATATTATTACCAATCAAATAATGATTTAAATAAAGCATTAACTTGGATAAATAGTGCTGTTGAAATGACTCCAACAGGAGCAGATACACCATTTTGGTATTTACGTTTAAAATCATTGATTCAAGCGAAATTAGGAGATAAAAAAGGAGCAATTGCTACAGCTAAATCTTCTTTGAATGCAGCGGTTAAAGCAGGAAATGCTGATTATGAAAAAATGAATAAAGATAGTATTGCAGAATGGTCTAAATAATCATTTAAAACTATAAATAAAAAATCCGAACTTCTAAAAAGTTCGGATTTTTTTGTTTACTATTGAAAATACTCATAATAGATTTAAGAGTTGTTTTATTCTTTAACTATTATTTATTTCAGTTTCTTGTTTGGTTTTATTTAAAATTAATTGAATAATAGATGAAATAACTAAAGTTAGTAAAACACCAATGAAGTTTAGCCATAGATAACTTAGCTTTTCACTATCATTTGGTTGAATATGAATAGCAAAATAATAGATAATAAAAATAAGTGTTTGACTTATACATGCTCCTATAAAAATAGCTTCACCTTTTATATATTTAATATAGAATCCAACTAAGAAGATGCCTAATACAGTTCCATAAAAAACAGAACCGATTATATTTACTAACTGAATTAGGTTTTCAAAAAGGGAACTTATACAGGCAAAACCAATAGCAATAATTCCCCAAAATAGCGTAAAGTATTGTGTAGCATAAACATAGTGTTTATCAGATTTATCATTTACATTCCTTTTATATAAATCTATTGCTGTTGTTGCTGCAAGAGAGTTTAATCCTGAAGCACTAGAAGACATTGCGGCACTAAAAATTACAGCTAACAATAATCCTAACAATCCTTTTGGCAAGTAATGTAAAATAAAATATAGAAAAACATAATCTTTATCATTTGTTTCAGAACCAGTATCTACTTTCTTAATTATTTCTTTTGCCTCTTCTCTTAACTCTTTTTCTTTTAATGAAAGTGCAACCATTTGTTTTCTTAATGTAGGATTGTCAAAATCATTATGCTGAAGTTGTTCAATATAAATTTTATTAACTACTTTTTTCTCTTCATTAATATGATCTAATTCACTTTCTAAATTTTCATAAGATTTTTTATGAGTAGATTCTTTTACTTTATTAACATTATTTGGATTAAAATGCAAAGGTGTATCGTTAAATTGAAAGAATACGAAAACTAAAACACCAGTTAAAAGGATAAAAAATTGCATTGGAACTTTTAAAAATCCATTCATTATTAATCCCATTTGACTTTCTTTTACTGATTTTCCAGAAAGATAACGTCCAACTTGTGATTGGTCTGTTCCAAAATAAGATAACATTAAGAAAAATCCACCTGTAATTCCACTCCAAAAGGTGTAACGTGTTTCAGGATTATATGAAAAATCTAGGATATCCATTTTACCATTGGCTCCAGCTACATGGAGTGCATTTGTAAAATCTAAGTCTTCAGGTAAATAATCAAGAATTAAGAAAAAGGTAATAAACATTCCCGATATGATAACAAACATTTGTTGCTTTTGGGTTACGTTTACTGCTTTTGTTCCACCTGTTACGGTATAAATAATTACTAAAACACCTATAATAATATTAAGCATTGTTAGATTCCATCCTAATAATGCAGAAAGAATAATAGATGGTGCATAAATCGTAATTCCTGTTCCTAAGCCTCTTTGAAAAAGAAAAAGAACAGCAGCAAGAGTACGAGTTTTTACATTAAAACGTTGTTCCAAATATTCATAAGCAGTATATACTTTTAATTTATGATATATAGGAATAAAAGTATAAGCAATAACAATCATTGCAAGTGGTAAACCAAAATAGAACTGAACGAATCCCATTCCATCATGATAAGCCTGACCTGGAGTTGATAAAAAAGTAATAGCACTGGCTTGCGTTGCCATAACAGAAAGGCCTACGGTGAACCATGGTGTTTCGTTATTGTCTAAAAGATAGTCTTTTACATTTGCGCTTCCTTTCGTTTTTAATGCACCGTAAATAACAATAAAAAGTAGTGTACACGATAGTACAATCCAATCTAAATTTTCCATATTAAGAGTAAATTTCCATTAAAATATAGAAAATCAAAATGTATAATGCATTTATAAGTAACACAAAATTGTAACTTCTTTTCCATTTATTTTTTTCTTCCATAGCAAGTTATTTGTCTAATGATATTAAATTAGCAAGTAGTCTATAAGCTCCAGAAACACCTTCTGGTAATTCTCTAAAAAAGCTTAAGCCAGTATAAATATAGTTTCCTTTTCCATGTTTTGCAATTAAAAGTGCACCTTCCTTTTGATTTTCTCCTTCATCTGCTGCACTTAAAATAGGAGTGAAAGAAGTACTCCATTTATTTGGATAATATAAACCTTGCTCTTGAATCCAATTTTCAAAATCCTTAGTAGTTATTTTATTTGGTGCATTTAAAACAGGATGATTTGGGTTTAGAAAAGTGATTTTTGCTTTTTCATTTGTTACTCTATCTCTAGAAATTACTAATTCATAAGGAGCAACTTCTTTAGTTAATAACCCATTAGTTGTATTGTATTGAACAATTAAATTTCCACCATTTGAAACATATTGAAAAAGTTCTTTGTTTTTAAATTTTAGTTCGTCAATAGTATTAAATGCTCTAATTCCTAAGATTACAGCGTCGAATTTATTTAAATTTTCAACAGAAATTTCATGTGGATTGATATATGTTATTTGATATCCAATATTTTCTAAATTTTTACCAACTTCATCTCCAGCGCCAATTAGATAGCCAATATTTTTACCTTTAATTTGAATGTCTAGTTTTACTAATTTTCCTTCTGATGGTTGTAAAATAGTTTGTTTTGGTATATGATCATATTTAATTTCTACACATTCTAATTGATGTTTTTCAGTATTGGTATTTATTTCAACAGAAAAATCGGTGCTACTTTCATTTTTTGGTGGAAAAACTTTAAATAGTATTGTTTTTTCCTCATTTTTTGAAGCAATTGAAAAAGGAATTTCTTTTGGTTCAACTTTCCAACTAGAATCTAAAATCAATTTTGCAGTTCCTTCACTATTTTCTTTATTAGATTTTAATTTTACTACAATTTCTTTTGGCTCATTATTATTAAAAATGGAAACTTTATTGACTATTTCAGATGTAACTTCCGGTAAAACTGAAAAAGGGATATAAGTTTCTCCTTTTTCAGGATCATTTTTTTTATAGACTAAATTTTTCACAAAATCGATTTTTGTTCCTTCAATTTCTATCGAAAAAATGACAGGAAATTGTAATTTTTCTTCTGGAAGAATTCTAATAGATTTATTAGATACTTGATACATTCCTACAGTTGGTTTTTCTTTTAACCAAAATAGATTTGTGTATTCAATTGAATTTGGAATTTTAAAGTTTTTTTCTTCAAAATTTATTTTTTCATTATTAAGTAATACTTTGTTTTTTGTCTTCTTATTCTGATTAAGAATAGAAATATTTAAAAGTTTTACATTTGAATTACTTCTATTTATCGCTTCAAAATTTATTGTGATAGTTTCATTTTTAGTAGCTTTTTCGGTTGAAGTAATGGCTTCTAAATATAAACCACTACAAGCTTCAATAATTTTAGATATTTGATTGGTTTTGGTTGTTTTCCAATAGCTATCATCTAATTTTTGAATTAATAGATAGGCTTTAACTAATTCAGGAATATGATTAGATGGATTTTTAAAATCAAAATTTACTTCAATTTTATTTAATATTTGTCCAATTGTTGCTCCATTTTTTATTCTATTCCATGAAGTATCAATTCCTTCAAAAATATTAGAAGCATTAGGTAAACTTCCTTTTAAAAGTTCTAAATATTCTGTTTCACTCCCTCTTGAACCTGTTGCTCCAAAACCTTGACATTTATGTTGACTTCTACTTAAAGCTGCAATTTCATGATTACTTTTTCCTTTTAGTGGATAATATACATTTGCATTAAATGTTAATAAATTTGATTTATCTGCTTTTTCAAAGGCTTCTTCACTCCCATAAAACCACCATGATGTATTAAAAAAGACTCTACTTGGCTTTGTTGATAATTTATTATAAGCTTCTAAACTCAATATTGCAGAAGCTGTGTGATGTCCGTGAGTTGTACCAGGAGTTCTATGATTAAACCTATTGATAACAATATCTGGTTGAAATGTTTCCATTACTTGTATAACATCTTCTAAAACTTGCTCTTTGTTCCAAATAGAAAAGGTTTCATTAGGTTCTTTTGAATAGCCAAAATCATTAGCACGAGTAAAAAATTGATTTCCACCATCAATATTTCGGGCAGCTAATAATTCTTGCGTTCTTATTGCTCCTAATTTTTCTCTTAATTCAGGTCCTATTAAATTTTGACCACCATCTCCACGTGTAAGTGATAGATAAGCTGTTTCAGCATGATAATGATTAGCGAAATAAGTAATTAATCGAGTGTTTTCATCATCTGGATGAGCGGCTACATAAAGTACTTTTCCTAAAAAATTTAATTTTTGAATGGCTTCATAAATTTCATTAGAGTTTGGTTTTTTGGGAGCTTGTGCTTGAACGAAAAGAGTAAAAAGTAAAAGGAATAAAGGATATTTTTTTATCATTTTTTTATAGTTTTTAAAACTCTAAATTTAAAATTAGGCTTAAAAATAAAAAAGGAAGATTTAAATTCTTCCTTTTTAACATTATTTTATAAGATGATTTTAATCTGTAAATTCTTGATCTTCAAAATTTGATTTCACAATAAGAATTCCTTTTTGCATTAATAAATTATTTGGATAGGTAATTTGTTCATCATCACTTGTTTTTAAAATAATATAAAAGGCTTTAATATCTTCAATTTCTCCTTCTAAAGGATAATCTTTATCTAATATTTTTATTTTATCTCCAATTTTGAATGGATAAGAGAAGAATAAGATAATTCCAGCTGAAATATTGCTTAAAATAGACCATTGTGCAAAAGAAGCAACACCCACAACTGCAAAAACTGATGATACAAAAATGAAAATTTGTTCTTTTTCTACACCCCAAATTATAATGATTGAAAAAATAGCTAATAATCCAAGTAGGATATTAATGTATTTAATTACAAGATTTGTTCTATGTTCTAAAGATTCATTTACCCGAGCAAATTTTTTAACTACTTCCGAAGAGAATAATTTCAAAATAAAGAAAATACAAATAGCAATGAATGTTAGTATTTCTTGATGTAAATATGGGTTTTCAATAAATTTAAGCATAATCTAACAGTTTTGAATAAACTTTTTCAACAGGTAAACCAACAACATTTGTATATGAACCTTCAATTTTTGAAATGCCTATTAGACCAATCCATTCTTGAATACCATAAGACCCTGCTTTATCAAATGGTTTGTAATGATCCAAATAATAAGTTATTTCTAAATCTGATAACATTTTAAATGTTACATGAGTTATTTCGTGAATTGTTTCTACTCTATTTTTAGTTTTAAAAGAAACAGATGTAATCACTCTATGCGTTTTTCCCGACATAGATTGCAACATTTTAAATGCATCATCGTAATTTTTTGGTTTACCTAGTGCTTTCTCTTCATGCCAAACAATTGTGTCACTTGTGATTAAAATGTCTTTTTCTTGAAGGTTTTCAAAAGCATTTGCCTTTAATTCAGATAAAAAATTCGTTATTTCTTCTGCTTTTAGAGTATCTGGATATATTTCTTCAACTTCTTTTAGTTGAATAGTAAAAGGAACATCCATTTCTTTAAAAAATTGTTGTCTTCTTGGTGAACCAGAAGCTAAAATGATATTATATTGATTTAATTTGTCTTTAAGCATTTTTTATAGAATAAGTTACAACAGCAATTGATAAAATTCCAAAGAAAAGAACTAATTTTAAAACTAAACTTAAATGTTTAAAATCTTGCTTGGTTTTTGCGCTCCATAGTTTAATAATACAATAGAGTAGAGGACCTACAATAAATAATAATCCATAATATAACACATAATCATAATCTAATAAGTTTTCATTAATGTAATAAATTAATAGAATAATAGGAATAAGAATTAAAAAGCTAACTAGTTTTGCTGTTCTAGTTTCTCCTAAAAGAATAGGTAAGGTTTGAATTCCTGAAGCATAATCACCATCAGTGTCTTCAATATCTTTTATAATTTCTCGTATAAAATTAATAATAAAGGCGAATATTGCATAATCAAATAGTACTCCAAAAGCTTGTCTCATTTGGATTGTATTTCCTTTATAAGTAGCTGGAAATAAATCAAAAACGCCAAGAATAATTATACTGAAGGATAGAATGAAAGCAACTGTAATATTACTTATGATTAGAATTCTTTTGAGATATGTTGAATAAATATACAATAAAGCTGCTATAAAAATAAAAATAGTAAATAAGCCTTTTTTACCAACAGCATTTGATAAGTAAAATCCAATTCCTACACCAATAATATTTAAAGTTACATAAATATTATAAGCTATACTTTCAGAAATTGATTTCCCTACAATTCTATCTTTTGGTTTCGAAATTTCATCATTCTCTTGATCTATTATATTGTTAATCACATATCCAGCAGCAGCAATACAAACTGTTGAGAGAACTAATAGTATAAATTGGAAAGTTGAAAGAGACAGAAAATTGTTTGTTGGTGTTAAATTTGTATAAGTTGCCGATTTTAAATATGTATATCGAAAAAGTACTTGCATGAAAGCAAGTATAAGTAGGTTTTGAAAGCGTATTAATTTTAAGTATTTCATATTTTTTTTAGTAATTAGGGTCAGTATTTAGTAATCAGTGAATAGTGGTCAATTATTTATCTGATTTTACACTAAATTTTGTAGGATTTAGAATCATATAATTTATTAGTTTTCCTATTTTATTATTTCTTTCAATCAAAGATTGGTAAACATCATCAGTAATGTATTCACAAGCTTTAAAGAATTCAAGCTAAGTTTGCGTCTCTGAATTTTCAGCATCACAATCGGTTAACTTGCTACGAAAATGTTTTTGGATAATCTCTTTTTTATAGACTTCAGAAATATTAGTACAAACACTTCTTGAACTCCTTCTAATTTAATCAGTTAAAGAATATTTTTCTTCTTGTGGAAAAAACTTAGATATTTTAAAAATTAACATAGCCATTTCAAAACTTTTTTTATAAGCCAATGAGTCTTGATATTTCATTTCAATTAAATTTTATTGCTAATAAACTGAACACTAATAACTGATTACTTTAAATTAATCATATTTAGCATCAAAATGAGCCATCCATTTTCCTTGTACTTTCATTACTTGTTCAATAACATCTCGTACACATCCATTTCCTCCATTAATATGAGAAATATATTTACTTAAATTTTTAATTTCTGGAGCTGCATTTTGAGGACATGTTGGTAAACCTACTAATTTCATTACATGATAATCCGGAATATCGTCACCCATATATAACACTTGTTCAGGTTTAATATTGTAAATATCTATAAATTCTTTAAAGGTTTCTACTTTATCGGAAACCCCCAAATGGATATCAGTTATTCCTAAATTACGTAAACGAACACGTACTCCTTCATTACTTCCGCCAGAAATAATACAAACGGTATAACCATTTTCAACAGCCGCTTTCATGGCATATCCATCGCGAATGTTCATATTTCTAAGCATTTCACCTGTTTGTGTAACATGAATAGTTCCATCTGTAAGTACACCATCAACATCAAGGATGAAAGTAGTGATTTCGTTCATTAGTTCTTTATAACTTTTTGACATTTTGTATCGATTGGGTTAATAATTTATATAATTCTTGATAGTTTGAATTTTGTAGAAATTCAATATGTTTTTCAATGGTTTTAGTATCATTTCTCAAAGCAGGTCCAGTTTGTGCTTCTTTTGGTGATAATTCAGTTATTTTATTAGCTGTTTCAATTATTAAAGGTTGCAATATTTCAAATGGGACTCTGTTTTCGTTACAAATTTGATTTCCAATTTGATATAAATGATTCACAAAATTACACACAAAAACAGCAGCTACATGTAAACTTTTACGTTGTTCAGACGAAATAGCATAGGCTTTTTTTGAAATTAAGTTTGCCAATATTTCTAAAGTTTTATAATCACTTTCATTTTCCGTTTCCAAACAAATTGGAATAGTTGAAAAATCTACAACTTTAGATTTACTAAACGTTTGCAAAGGATAAAAAACACCTTTTCTATTCTTATTATCTAAAACGGAAAGTTCAGAAGTACCAGATGTATGTACCACTAAACGATTTTTAAAAGGCAAATTACTTGCAACTTCTGCAATAGCATTATCAGAAACTGAAATAATATAAACATCCGCTTCTTCAATTTCGTCATAATTTGAAGTAATTCGATTTTCGGTAATTAAATGAGAAATATTATTTTTATTACGAGCAAAAACCTGAACGATAGTTACCTCGTCTGTTTTTAACATTACTTTTAATAGGTGTTGGGCAACATTTCCGTTACCAATAATTACAACTTTAATCATGAGGCTAAAATACTACTTTTTTAGAAAAGACATTGTTAAGGATAAGTCAATCTTATTTAATTGTTAACAAGAGAAAGAAATAAAGAATTATCTTAATAATTTCTACTATTTTTGTGAACTTAAATTTATATGATGAAGAAAATCTACTTTTTATTGTTTGTTTTGTTTGGATTGAATGTACAAGCACAGATTGTGAATATACCTGATGCGAATTTTAAAGGGAAGTTGTTGGCTGCTAATCCGAGTAATACTATTGCATCGGCAACACCAATATACAATTCAAATACAGGTTTTTGGAATGTGACTAATTATAATACAATTGACATTAATGGAGATGGAGAAATTCAGTTGAGCGAAGCCCAAAACATTAAATATTTAAAACTAAATCATAATATTAATGATTTAACAGGCATTGAAGCATTTACCAATTTAGTTTATTTAAATTGTAGTGTTAATAATATAACTAGTTTAAATGTTACTGCACTAACATATTTGGATCAATTACTTTGTAATAATAATGATTTAACAAATCTAAATGTTTCGGGTTTAACAAATTTAAAAAAAATAGCATGTAATAATAATAATTTAACAAATTTAAATTTAACTGGATTAACAAATTTAAAATCACTGTATTGTCAATATAATAATTTAACAAATTTAAATTTAACTGGATTATCGAATTTAGAAGAATTGTATTGTGAAGAAAATGATTTAATATCATTAAATTTGTCTGGTTTAACAAATTTAAAAAGATTACATTGCTATTTTAATAACTTAACAAGTTTAGATGCTTCTAACTTAACAAATTTAAATTATTTATATTGTTATAATAATTTAAATTTAACAAATCTAAATTTGTCTGGTTTAACTAATTTATTAGAATTGGATTGTAAAAATAATCATAGTATAAATGATTTAAATAATTTAATATCTAGTTTACCAAATTTGAAAAAATTAAATTGCAGAAATTGTTCACTAAATAGTTTAGATGTATCTAGTTTAATAAATTTGGATGATTTGAATTGTGATGCTAACAATATGACTTTTTTAAATATAAAAAACAATAATCCTTTCTGGAGTTCTAATAATAGTCTATCTTTTTATAATAACACAAGCTTACAATACATTTGTGCAGATGAAGATGATGTTAATTTTGTCAATCAAATTGTTACAGCTTATGGCTATAATAATTGCAACGTAAATAGCTATTGTAGTTTTACACCTAATGGAATTTTCTACGAAATACAAGGAAGCACATTTTTTGACAATGATGGTAATGGATGTGATGTCAATGATTTAGTATTTGATAAGTTAGGTTTTTCTATAAATAATGGTTCTAATGTAAGCTATTCAATAGGTAATCAAACAGGAAGTTATTATATTCCAGTTGGTAATGGTAATTTTACAATAACCCCTAATTTAGAAAACCCAACATATTTCAACATAAATCCGACAAGTTTCGTGGCAAATTTTCCAACACAAACAAGTCCATTAGTTCAAGATTTTTGTGTCACAACCAATGGAGTTCATCATGATGTGGAAGTTGTTGTTTTACCAACTGTTCCTGCAAGACCTGGTTTTGATGCTAAATATAAAATTTCGTATAGAAATAAAGGAAATCAAGTTGAAAACGGAAGTGTTTCTTTAACTTTCGATGATGCAGTTTTAGATTATATATCTTCCAACCCAGTTTTTGAAAGTCAAATAGTAAATACTTTTACCTGGAATTATAGCAATTTACAACCGTTTGAAACTAGAGAAATTGAAGTGTTTTTTAATGTAAATTCTCCAATGGAAACTCCAGCAGTTAGTATTGATGATGTTTTAAATTATACTGCTACTATTGCAACTTCAAATACAGATGAAACTCCTGATGATAATGAATTTACATTAAATCAAATCGTGGTTGGTTCTTATGATCCAAATGACAAAACGTGTTTAGAAGGGGAAACTGTTGGTCCAAACATGATAGGTGAGTACGTACATTATTTAATTCGTTTTGAAAATACAGGAACATATCCTGCTGAGAATGTTGTAGTAAAAGACATGATTGATTTGACTAAATTTGATTTGGCTACTTTAATTCCATTAAAAGGAAGTCATGATTTCTACACTAGAATTAAAGATAACAAAGTAGAATTTATTTTTGAAAATATCAATTTAGATTTCAATGATACTACAAATGATGGTTATGTGGCTTTCAAAATTAAAACAAAACAAACTTTGGCACTTGGTGATACTTTTTCTAATAACGCTAATATCTATTTCGATTATAATTTTCCAATTACAACAAATACCTATACTACTACGTTTCAGGCTTTAAGTATACAAGACTTCGATTTTAGTTCAAAATTTACTTTATATCCAAATCCAGTGCAAGATGTATTGCATTTCAATTCAAAAGAGAATATAACTATTCAATCGGTTGAAATTTATAATATGTTAGGTCAAGTTGTATTAACAGTTCCAAATGCAACGAAATCAGTTGATGTTTCTAATTTAACTAAAGGAAATTACTTCGTGAAAGTGAATACAGAAAAAGGTAGTTCGAATACCAAATTTGTAAAAAAATAGTTTTTTACTTATTAAAAAAACGTTAAATTTTATTTAAATCCCAATTCTGATCGAATTGGGATTTTTTCTTTTTATAGTAGTATTTTTTTTATTCTTTTTTAAAACTCATTCTATAAATTATTTTAAATGCATTTTTTGAGTTAATTCATTCCTTTTCGAGTAGCTAAATATTGAATTTTGTAGGATTAGTTGGAAATACAGCATGTTGAGTTATTCGTAATATAAAGTACATTTGTGCATCCAAATCTAATATTTATGAACAAAAAATACGTTTTATTTACGATTTTATCAGGATTTTTTATGTGTGCTCAAAATGTAAATTTACCTGATATTAATTTTAAAACTAAGTTATTAACTGCTAATCAAGGAAATACTATTGCAAAAGACTTAACTGGAGAATGGTTTAAAATTGATGCAAATGATGATGGTGAAATACAAGTAATTGAAGCAGAAGAAGTAAGTTATTTAAATCTTAATAATTCTAATATTTCAGATTTAACAGGAATAGAAAATTTTATTAGTTTAACAGGATTGAATTGTTTTACTAATGAATTGACTTCATTAAACGTTTCTAATTTAATAAATTTAAAAACGTTGCATTGTGGTGCTAATCAATTGACATCATTAGATGTTACTGGATTGATTAACCTAAAAGAGTTAAGTTGTTCAATTAACCAATTAGTTGTGTTAGATGTTTCTAGTTTGTCTAGTTTAGTTGCCTTGGATTGTAAAAATAATCCAATTACGTCATTAGATTTTTCTAATTTAATAAATTTAAGAAAGTTAAATTGTTCAGAAACTCAGTTGACTTATTTGAATTTGAAAAACAATAATCCATCTATAATTGATGTATATTCTGAAAATACTCCCAATTTGGCATATATATGTGCAAATGAAGAGGATATTGCATGGATTCAAAATACTGTTGATAGTTTTGGATATACTAATTGTAATATAAATAGTTATTGCGATTTCACACCTGGAGGAACATATTATGAGATTACAGGAAATATAAAATATGATTTTAATGGTAATGGTTGCGATGTTGATGACTCTTTATATCCTAATCTTAATTTTTCAATTGCAAACGGAACAAATACAGGTAGTTTTATTGCTAATGGTTCAGGTAATTTTAATATTCCTGTAGATGCTGGAACACATATATTGACACCAAACCTTGAAAATCCGAGTTATTTTACTATTTCTCCAGTAAATATAACAGTAGATTTTCCTACACAGGCAAATCCTGCTTTAAAAGATTTTTGTATTATTTCAAACGGTGTCTATTCTGATGTTGAAGCAATTATTATAACAAGAATTGCTGCAAGACCAGGTTTTGATGCACATTATAAAATTTCTTATAGAAATAAAGGTACGGAAGTAGAAAATGGAACAATTACATTTACTTATGATGCTACAGTTTTAGACTATGTTTCTACTAATCCAGTTTTTGAAAGTCAAACAGTAAATACTTTTACTTGGAATTATAGCAATTTACAACCTTTTGAAACGAGAGAAATTGAAGTCGTTTTGAATGTAAATTCACCAATGGAAACTCCAGCTATTAATAATGGTGATATTTTAAATTATTCTGCTGTTATTTCAACTTCAAACACAGACGAAACACCAAATGATAATGAATTTACATTAAACCAAACCGTTGTAGGTTCTTATGATCCAAATGATATAACGTGTTTAGAAGGAGAAACGGTTGCTCCAGACATGATAGGAGAGTATGTGCATTATTTAATTCGTTTTGAAAATACAGGAACATATTCTGCTGAAAATGTTGTAGTCAAAGATATGATTGATTTATCTATGTTTGATTTAACCACTTTAGTTCCATTAAAAGGAAGCCATGATTATTATACAAGAATTAAGGATAATAAAGTAGAATTTATTTTTGAAAACATCAATTTAGATTTTAATGATGCTACAAATGATGGTTTTGTAGCTTTTAAAATTAAAACAAGATCAAATTTAGTTGTTGGTGATACTTTTTCAAATGATGCCAATATTTATTTTGATTATAATTTTCCGGTTACAACAAATACTTATACTACAGCTATTCAAGCTTTGAGTGTACAAGATTTTGATTTTGGTTCGAAATTCACATTATATCCAAATCCAGTTCAAGATGTTTTAAATTTCAATTCAAAAGAGAATATTGCTATCCAATCGGTTGAAATTTATAATATGTTAGGTCAAGTTGTATTAACAGTTCCAAATGCAACGAAATCAGTTGATGTTTCTAATTTAACTAAAGGAAATTACTTTGTAAAAGTGAATACAGAAAAAGGAAACTCAAATACTAAGTTTATTAAGGAATAATTTTCTTTTGTATAAATAATTCAATAAAAAACTCGTTTAGAAATTCTAAACGAGTTTTTTTATAGATTATATTAGTCTTATCTCAAACTAGCTCCTAATTGGTTTTCGAAATTAGTTTGTAGTTTAGACATGATTTTTTCAATTTCCTTATCATTTAAGGTTTTGTTCTCATCTTGAATAATGAAACTAACAGCATATGATTTTTTACCTTCTGGTAAGTTTTTACCTTGGTATACATCAAAAAGATTAATATCTTTTAATAGCTTCTTTTCAGTTTGTTTAGCAATTTTATAAACTTCTTCAAAGGTTGTTGCATTGTTTAATAATAAGGCTAAATCTCTTCGTACTTCAGGATATTTTGGGATATCAGTAAACTTAATTTTGTTAGAAACGTATTTTTGAATTTTTCCCCAATTAATATCAGCATATAAAACTTCTTGTTTAATATCAAAGTGTTTTAAAATTGATTTCTTAACAGTTCCAAATTCTACAATAACTTCTTTTCCTATAGCTAAACTAATTCCTTCTGAAAAAATATCATTTTCTACTGGTAAACTAGATATTTTACTATCTAAACCAACTCTTGATAAAATAGAGTTTATATATCCTTTAAATAAGAAGAAATCAGATTTTTGCTGAGTTTGAACCCAATTTTCTTCTGTTCTATTTCCTGTTACAAACAACGTAAGGTGCTTATTTTCTTCATATCCAGAAGGTAAATTATGATAGGTTTTCCCAAATTCAAATAATTTTAAATCGCCACGTTTTCTATTTATATTGAATGAAATAGCTTCTAAACCAGAAAATAACATAGATTGACGCATTGCAGACAAATCGTTACTTAATGGGTTTAACATTATTACATTGAATTCTTCTTTTAAATTTTCAGATAGCTTAATATAATTAGGTGTTGTTAAAGAATTAGCCATCATTTCATTGAAGCCTAATGAGCATAGTTGATTTGCAACAATATTTTGTACTTTATATTCTTCTGTTCTTGAAGAATTTGCAATTGTAGCATTTAACTTTTCAGTAAATTTAATATTATTGTAACCGTAAACTCTTAGAATTTCTTCAATAACGTCTATTTCTCTTTGAACATCAACTCTATAAGAAGGAATAACTAATCCTAAACCAGCTTCAGTAACGTTTGTAACTTTAATATCTAAAGAAACTAATATTTTTTTGATTATTTCTTTCGGTAATTCTTCTCCTATTACTTTTGTAACTTTTTCAAAATTTAAGAATACTTGGAAGTCTTCTATTTTCTTAGGGTAAATGTCAACAATATCCGATGTTATTTCTCCACCAGCAACTTCTTGTATTAATAATGCAGCTCTTTTTAAAGCATAAGATGTTATTGTAGGGTCTATTCCTCTTTCAAAACGAAAAGAAGCATCAGTATTTAAAGCATGTCTTTTAGCTGTTTTTCTTACAGAAACAGGGTTAAAATAAGCACTTTCTAAGAAAATAGCAGTTGTATTTTCATTAACTCCAGAATCTTTTCCTCCAAAAACACCAGCTATACACATTGGTCCATCTGCATGACAAATCATTAGATCTTCTGCATCTAAAGTACGTTCTACATCATCAAGTGTTGTGAATTTTGTTCCTGCTTCAACTGTTTTAATGATTACCTTGTTTCCTTTTATCTTATTAGCATCAAAAGCATGTAATGGTTGACCTAATTCATGTAATACATAATTAGTAACGTCTACAATATTGTTTTTTGGAGTTAACCCAATTGCTTTTAATCTATTTTGTAACCATGACGGAGAAGGTTTCACTGTAATATCAGAAATGGTAACACCACAATAGCGTGGAGCTAGTTTGTCATCTTCTACAGAAACATCTACTTTCAGAGTACGTTTATCAACTTTAAAATTACTTACAGATGGAGTTATTAATTCAATAATTTTATCTTTAAGTACTAACCCAGCTTTTAAATCTCTTGCTACTCCAAAATGACTCATCGCATCGGCACGATTTGGAGTTAAACCAATTTCGAAAACTTCATCTGTTTCTACATCAAAAACATCTTTCCCTAATGTTCCAGGCTTAAGATCTTCGTTAAGAATCATAATTCCATCATGACCTTCTCCAAGTCCTAGTTCATCTTCAGCGCAAATCATTCCGAAACTTTCTTGACCTCTTATTTTTCCTTTCTTTATTTCAAAAGCGTTTCCTTCTTTATCGTATAGTTTGGTTCCTATAGTTGCTACAGGAACTTTTTGTCCAGCAGCTACATTTGGTGCACCGCAAACAATTTGAACAGGTTCTTTTCCATCACCTAAATCAACAGTTGTGATTTTTAATTTATCTGCATCAGGGTGTTTTTCACATGTTAATACATGTCCTACAACAATACCTTCTAATCCTCCTTTTAAGCTTTCAAACTTGTCAACGCCTTCTACTTCTAGTCCTAGGTCTGTTAGTAGAGAAGATGTGTCCTCTGAATTCCAATCTATTTTAATGAATTGTTTTAACCAATTGTATGAAATACGCATTTTGTATCGAATTTTAAAGTTGCAAAGATAAGTATTGTAGCTTTTAGTTTAAAATATATTTTTAGTAAAATCCTTTTTCTTATTTATTGATAATTTAACTTTTTTATAGTAGTATTTTTATGTTTTTTGTAAAAAAAACACGTTAAAATAGCTTTAATATCAAATTTGTGCTATAAAATGGATAAAATGTGCTATTAATAATTAGGTATTGAAATTAAATTTGGAAAGAATCAAAAAAAATAAAATTATGAGTAATTTAATTCAGAGACCAAATTTTAAAGAAAAGTATGATAATTATATTGGAGGTAAATTTGTAGCTCCAGCTTCAGGACAATATTTTGATGTTTATTCTCCAATTGATGGAAAAGTTTTTACGCAAGCTGCTCATTCATCAAAAGAAGATTTAAATTTAGCTGTTGATGCTGCTAGTGAAGCATTTACATCATGGAGTCGTGTTTCATCCACAGAAAGGAGTAATTTGTTAAATAAAATTGCTCAGATTATGGAGGATAATTTAGAATATTTAGCCGCAGTGGAAACTGTAGATAATGGAAAAGCAGTAAGAGAGACTTTAGCTGCTGATTTACCTTTAGCAATTGATCATTTTAGATATTTTGCTAGTGTTATTAGAGCAGAGGAAGGTTCGTTAAGTGAATTAGATGAAAATACTGTTTCTCTAATTGTAAATGAGCCTTTAGGTGTAATTGCTCAAATTATTCCATGGAATTTCCCAATTTTAATGGCAGTGTGGAAGTTAGCTCCAGCTTTAGCTGCTGGAAATTGTGTGGTTTTAAAGCCAGCAGAGAATACTCCAATTTCTATATTAGTTTTAATGGAATTAATAGGTGATTTATTGCCTGCGGGAGTTTTAAATGTTGTTAATGGTTTTGGAGCAGAATTGGGAAGAGCTTTAGTGACCAATCCTAAAGTAGTTAAAGCTGCTTTTACAGGTTCAACAGCAACAGGTCGTTTAGTAATGCAATATGCAACTGAAAACATTATTCCTGTTACTTTAGAGTTAGGAGGAAAATCACCGAATGTCTTTTTCCCTTCAGTAATGGATCATGATGATGCTTATTTAGATAAGGCAATAGAAGGAGCTGTTCTATATTGTCTAAATCAAGGTGAAATTTGTACTTGTCCATCTCGATTATTAGTTCATGAAGACATTTATGATAAGTTTATAGAACGTGTTTTGCAACGAGTTGCTGCAATTAAAATAGGTAATCCTTTAGATCCAACAGTTATGATGGGAGCACAGTCTTCAAAAGTGCAAAAAGATAAGATTATGTCTTATTTAAAATTAGGAAAAGAAGAAGGAGCAGAATTATTGATTGGTGGTGATGAAAATGTATTAGGAGGTGAGTTAAGTGAAGGTTATTACATTCAACCAACCGTATTTAAGGGACATAATAAAATGCGCATTTTTCAAGAAGAAATTTTTGGTCCTGTTTTAGCAGTAACAACATTTAAAACAACAGAAGAAGCTTTAGAAATTGCAAATGATACCATATATGGTTTAGGAGCAGGTGTTTGGACTCGTGATGCACATGAATTATATCAGGTTCCAAGAGCTATTAAAGCAGGAAGAGTTTGGGTAAATCAATATCATGCTTATCCAGCAGGAGCACCATTTGGAGGCTATAAACAATCTGGAGTTGGTAGAGAAAATCATAAAATGATGTTAGATCATTATCGTCAAACTAAGAATATGTTAATTTCTTATGATAAAAATAAACTAGGGTTCTTTTAATAAGAGATTTTTAAGCCCAGTTTTTTAAAACTGGGCTTATTATTAAATGAGTAATTTATGGAAAAAATTAAAAGATTAGATGTTACTGATACTGCTTTAGAATTAGTAGAAAATTTAAAAACTAAATTTGGAGATTTAATGTTCTATCAAGCAGGTGGATGTTGTGAAGGTACACAACCACAGTGCTTTGAAAAAGGTACTTTTTTTCCAAGAACGAATGATGTCTGCATTGGTCAAATTATAGGATTTGATTTTTGGATTGATAAAGATTTATTTGAATATTGGAAACATGCCCATTTTACTTTAGATGTTATGGATGGAATAGGAGCAGGTGGGTTTTCGTTAGAAACACCTTATAATAAGACATTTATTGTAAAATATAGAATTTTTAATGAAGATGAATTGAATAATTTAGAAGAGATTCGATTAAATACGTATGATTAATGAGCTGTAAAATTCATTAGTTGATACTGTTTTGGTGTTACACCTTCATATTTTTTAAACAATCGAATGAAATAGTTGCAGTCTTCAAATCCGGTTGCATAAGAAACTTCGTTAATTTGAATTTTAGGATTGCTTAGTAATTTTTTCGCAAATTTTATTTTTTCGTTTAATATGTATTCAATAGGGCTTATTCCTAGCTCTTTCTTAAAATTTCTATAAAAGGAAGTAGTACTCATACATGCTTTTTCACATAAATCTTTCAATTGTATTGGATTTTGAATATTGTTTTTGATATATTCAATACTGGCTACAATAGGACTATCAATGTTTATAGTTTTCGAATTATTAAAACGTTTAACCGTTTGTGTTTGAATAATTCGTATTATTAATTCTTGCAAGGTCAAATCAGCAAGAGCATCTTTTGTAATAGACGTACCCATACATTCTTTGATAAGTTTGTTAATTGTATTGGCTAATTCTATATTGTTATAAAAGAAGTAGTTTTCATGATCTAATTTCCATAAATTGTTTTTCCCTTCTTTTGGATATTTTTCATTTAAAAAAGAAAGAGTATCTGTTATTACTTTGTTATCAATAGCTAAAGCAATACATTGTGTTGGGTTTTCTTTTGATGCTTCTGGAAAATCAATTTTCATTTCAACATTTGAAGGAACTATTACAGTTTCACCAGGTAAATATTCAAACTTTGGTTCATCAAATAAATGCATTACTTTTTTACCTCTTAGCATACTTGTTACTACTAAATCATTAAATTTTAGAGGAACTAAATCCGATTTTTTATAGGTTTCAAAAATGTTTAATTCGCAATGGTCTAATGAGAAAATAGTCCTATTTTCCACTAATGTTTTTAATGATTTTTCATGTGTAAGTGAGGGTTTATCAAGTAATGTTTTTATTGACATAATACTATAAAAATTTGGAACTCCAATTTAAGAAATTATATGATATTATAGTATTAAATTCTTTAAAAAATGAGTTTTTAAAGAATTTCTTCAACATGTTTTTTAATATTGCTTGCTATTTTATCTGTTGGCAAATCATTTGCATCATTTCCAAATGGGTCTTCAATTTCTTCGGCAATAAGCTCTAAACTAGCTAAAACATAAAAGGTGAAAACTACAACAGGAATTACATAGTATCCTAAATTGAATACATAACCAAATGGTAATGTCATGATATAAAAGAAAATAAATTTCTTTATAAAAGCACTGTAAGAGTAGGGAATAGGTGTGTTTTTGATGCGTTCACAAGCTCCACAAATATCTGTAAAAGATTGTATTTCATGATTAATTATAATTAATTGATCTCCTGAAATTTTTCCACTTGTGTGCAAATCATTAATTTTTTGAATAAGCATTTTTGCTACTTGATTAGGGCGATGTTTGTGTTGATCGATTTGTAGTTCTAAATCATCAAAAAGCATCTTAGCAGTTTTATCATCTGTTAAATGTTTTTGCAACATAGATGCATAGCTAGGAATTATTTTTCTAAAAAAGGCTCTATCGCTTTCATCGCTTAATATGGCTGATAATTTTAAAGCTAAATTTCTACTATTGTTTACTAATGCTCCCCAATGTTTTCTTCCTTCCCACCAACGGTCATAGGCTGTATTTGTTCTGAAAACTAATAGTAAGGAAATTACAAAGCCTAACATTCCATGCATTATGGTAATGTTTTTTACATGACTAGCTTCGGATAGTTTCCAATATTCTATTTCTAAATAGGCTACTGCATAAGAATATAAACCAATGGTAATCATCATTGGAATTAAGGTTCTAAAAGTATCTGATTTATGAAATCTGAATATAAAAGTAATCCAGTCTTTTGGGTTGTATTGTACCATTTTTAGTAAGGTTTGTTTTTAAAGACGCAAAATTAATAAATTAATTTAAGCTTAGTGTTCCTGCTAATTCTTTTAGGTTAATTTCTGATAATTTTGTTTGATATTGTGCATTTGAATAGCGAACAGAAGCTTCTATGAAATTTTGTTGTGCTGTTCTAAATTCTATTGTAGTAATGGTTCCAATTCTAAATTTTGCTAATGTGATATCAAGATTTTGTTTTGCAATTTCAGTATTTTGTTCTTCTACTTTTACTAATTCTAAGTTGGTTTCATAACTTGCAAATAAGGAAGCAATTTGCGATTCTAATGTTACTTTTTGTTGATCCAATAGAAAAGTAGCATTTTCTACTTCATATTTGGCTACTTTTTCATTTTTATTTTGTAAAAAGCCATTGAAAACAGGAATACTAGCCGAAACACCGTAAACAAAACCTTGTCCTGATGATTGTGTAATAAAACCTAACGAAGCTTCTGAGCGAGAAAAGTTATAACCAGAAGTTAATCGGACTGTTGGATAACGGTTTCCTTTTACGTTTTTTAAATTTAAATCAACCAGTTTTTTTGATAAAATTTGGGTTTGTAATTGTGGATTTTGTTGTAAAGCCATTTCTTTTAATTCTTCATAATTTAGATTTTCTTCTATAAGTATATCTTGAATGACTTTAAAATCAGTTTGAAGTTCTCTAGCTAATAGTTCATTAAGTTTGATTTTGGTTGTTTTATAAATTTCCTTTTGTTTTAATAAAAGGCTTTTGTCAGTATTTAAATCTACTTGAGCATTTAGGACTTCTAATTTTGATGCTTTTCCAATGGTAAATCGGTTTCGGGCTGTTGTGAGTCTTTGATTGGAAATAACAATTGCACTATCAATTGATGCCATTACTTGTTGCTGTTGTACTAAATCATAATAAGTAAGATACACATCACTTATTTTTGAAAGTATTGAAGCTTGAAGTTCTGTTTTGCCTTGTTGTTCTAACACTTCAAGTTGTTCTTTTTTTACGAACATTCTTAATCCATCAAAAATTGTCCAATCTAATCCTATTCCATAATTTAAATTGAAATTTTTAGCGTTGTTAAGTGTTCTTACTGAACCATCTGCTTGAGTTTGACTTGTGTTTAATTGACTATTATTATTTGTTAAGGTTGCATTTATAGATGGAAGTAAACCAGCATTAGCTAAATTATTATTGGTTTCATCAATCTTTAAATTATTTGTTGCAATTTTAATTTCATAATTGTTTTCTAATGCTATTTTTATAGCACTTTCAAGAGTTAATGTTTCTTGTGCTTGAAGTTGAAAACTAAAAGAAAAAAGGAGTATGTATTTTAAAATATTAGGCATCATTTTATTTTTCTAAATTATCAAATTCAGGGCGGTGTTTTCTTTGTTTAGACCATAATAAATAAATAGTTGGAATAACAAATAAGGTAAGTACTAATGAAAATAAAGTTCCTCCTACGATTACAACACCCATTCCCATTCTACTAGCTGAAGCTGCTCCTAATGATAGGGCTATTGGTAAAGCACCTAATGCAATGGCCAAACTTGTCATTAGAATAGGTCGTAAACGAGCTTCTGAGGCTTCAATAATAGCTTCATACTTTGATTTTCCTTGTTCCCGAAGTTGATTAGCAAATTCTACAATTAAAATACCATTTTTTGTTACTAATCCAATTAGCATAATGGTTCCGATTTGACTAAAAATATTCCATGTTTGCCCAAATAGCCATAGTGAAAATAATGCCCCTGCAACTGCCATTGGAACTGTTAATATGATGATAAATGGATCAATAAAGCTTTCAAATTGAGCAGCTAATATTAAAAAAATTAATAATAAAGCTAGTCCAAATGCAAAAGAGGTGTTTGAGCTACTTTCTATAAAATCTCTAGATTCTCCTCCTAAATCGGTTGTAAATGTATCGTCTAACACTTTGGCTTTTATTGCATTCATAGCTTCAATTCCATCATTTATACTTTTTCCAGGCGCTAAACCAGAACTTACTGTGGCAGACATGTATCGGTTATTGTGATAGAGTTGCGGAGGATTGCTTTGTTCTTCAATTGAAACCACGTTATCCATTTGGATTAATTCTCCTTTATCATTTTTAACAAAAATTGAGGTTAAATCTAGCGGACTCGCTCTGTCTTCTTGTAAAAATTGTCCAATTACTTGATATTGTTTTCCATTTTTCATGAAATAACCAAAACGTTGACCACTAAGTGATAATTGTAGATTTTGTGCAATATCAATAACTGAAATTCCTAAACTTTTGGCTTTTTCTCTGTCAATAGTAACGTTGATTTCGGGTTTATTGAATTTTAGATTTACATCTACCATAGAAAATGTTTCATCTTTAGCTGCTTCTTCCATAAAAACTGGAATTTTTTCTTGTAGTTTTTCAAAGTTTTGAGCTTGAATGATGTATTGTATAGGTAAACCACCTCGTCTGCTTACAGATATAGTAGGCTGCTGGATTACAGAGGTTTTAACATCAACATATTTTTTTGTCCATTTTGATAATTCATCAGCAATATCCATTTGTGAGCGTTCTCTTTCGCTAGGATCTTTTAATGATATTCTAATGAAGCCACTGTTTACTGATGATGAACCTCCAAAACCTGGTGATGATATTACAAGACTTACTTTTTTTTCGGGTATAGAATCGTCTACTAATTGCGATATTTCTTGCATAAATCTATCTGTGTATTCATAAGTAGCCCCTTCTGGAGTTGACATTCTCATAACGAAACTGCTTCGATCATCTAAAGGTGCTGTTTCTTTTTGAATAATATTAAAGAATAGATATATTAGACCAAAACAAAATATTATGATTGCAAAACTAATCCATTTGTGCTTTACAAATCTTTCTAAGTAAGTTGCATAGCCTGAGTTTAATTTTTCAAAATAAGGCTCGGTTATATCATAAAATTTAGTTCTTTTTTGCTCACCACCTTTCATTAAATAGGCATTTAACATAGGTGTTAATGTTAATGAGACAAAAGCAGAAACAAGCACTGCTGCTCCTATGACGACTCCAAATTCTCGAAATAATCTTCCCACGAATCCTTCTAAAAAGATAACAGGTAAGAATACTGCGGCTAGAGTTATGGATATGGAAATTACGGCAAAAAAGATTTCATTGGAACCTTTTATAGCTGCTTCAATAGGACTCATTCCTTCTTCTACCTTTTTGAAAATATTTTCTGTTACTACAATTCCATCATCAACTACTAAACCTGTTGCTAAAACAATGGCTAATAGTGTTAATACGTTAATAGAGAAGCCAAATAACCACATTATAAAAAAAGTAGCTATTAAGGAAACAGGTATATCAATTAATGGACGAAATGCTATTGCCCAGTTTCTAAAGAATAAATAAATGATTAGAATTACTAATATAATGGATATTAATAGGGTTTCTGCTACTTCGGTTACTGATCGTTTTACGAAAACAGTTGTGTCAATCGCTATGTTTAATTGGATGTCTTTTGGTAAATCCTTTTTTAATTTTTCAAATTCTTCATAAAAAGCGTCTGAAATATCTATATAGTTTGCTCCTGGAAGTGGTACTATTGCTACTGCTACAAGTGGTTTGCCAGATTGCGTAAGTTGAGTTTCAATATTTTCAGGACCTAGGGTTGCGTATCCTATATCGCTTAGTCTTATTATTTTTTCTCCATCGGAACGAATTATAATGTTGTTAAATTCTTCTGCTGAAGATAGGTTTCCAAGGGTTTTTACGGTTAATTCTGTATTGTTTCCTGTGATTTTACCTGATGGTAATTCTACATTTTGTTCGTTTAAGGCTTTTCTAACATCAGAAACGGTTATACCATAAGATGATAGTTTGTTTGGATCAATCCACAATCGCATGGCATAGCGTTTTTGCCCCCAAATTTGAATACCACTTACTCCTGGAATTGTTTCTAAACGTTGTCCTATGACATTTTCGGCATAATCGCTTAGTTCAAGTGCATTTCGAGTTTCACTTTGAACAGTCATGGATATAATGGCTTCACTATTAGCATCTGCTTTTGAAACTATGGGTTGTGAATCAATGTCTTCAGGCAGATTTCGTATAGCTTGAGATACTTTATCTCTAACATCATTAGCAGCTTCTTCTAAGTCTTTTTCTAGATTAAATTCGATTGTAATAGAACTACTTCCTTGGTTACTTGAGGAAGTTATGTTTCGAATTCCGTCAATGGAGTTTATGGCTTTTTCTAATGGTTCTGTAATTTGAGATTCTATAATATCTGCATTAGCACCTGTGTAATTTGTTCGAATTGAAATTTGGGCTGGATCTATAGAAGGATATTCTCTTACTCCTAAAAATTTATAGCCAATGAAGCCAAATAGTATTATGGCAAGATTCAATACTATTGTTAAAACAGGTCTTTTTATACTTAATGTAGATAGGCTCATGTGAATATTTTATTTAAGTAAACTTCTTAATTGTTTGACTTATTGAATTGTAACATTTAAAGGAGTCTCTGGTTTTAATCCCATTATCCCACTTGTTAATAGTGTGTCTCCTGCTTTTAGACCATTTAAAATTAGTATTGATTTTTCTGTTCTAGTGTCTGTTTCTACTAGTATTTCTTTGGCTTTTCCTTTTTCTGAAATAAATACTTTTTTACCGTTCTGTATTGGAATTATAGCTTCTGTAGGAATCAAAATTGCATTTTCAATTTCACTTAATGGTAGTTTTACGTTTGTGTATGTGCCTGGAAAAAGTTTTCCTTCATTGTTCTCTGCTTTTGCTCGTACTAAAAGAGTTCTGGTATTGATATCTACACTAGGTTCTATTGCATAAATAACGGCTTTAAAGTTTTGTGTTGATCCTGAAACGGTAAAGATTATTTCTGTGTTTGTTTTTATTTCAGAGGAGTATTTTTCTGGTATAGAAAATGTAATTTTTAATGGATTTAAATTTACTAGATTGGTAACAATGGTAGTAGGAGTGAGGTATGTACCTGGCGATATGTTTCGTAATCCTATTTTTCCAGAAAAAGGAGCCTTAATGGATGTTTTGGCAATTTGAGCTTGAATTAATTGTGTTTGTGATTGGAGGCTTCTATATTCGGCACTAGCAATATCATATTCTTCTTGGCTAATGGCTTCTTTTTCGAGTAAAAGCTTAGCTCTTCTTTCATTTTCACGAGCTAAATTTTGTTTTGTAATGGCTTGGGCTAATTGTGCTCTTAATTCACTATCATTTACCTTTAATAGAATTTGTCCTTTGTTTACATTGGTTCCTTCTAAAAATGATATCTTTTCTACAATTCCAGATACTTCGCTTCTTATTTCTACTTGTTCATTTGCTTCTATTGATCCTGAAACGGAAATAATATTAGAAAATTTTTCTTCTTTAACAATAATTCCTTTAACCTGTGAAAGAGGTTTTTTAGTATTTTCATTTTTTGCTTTATTGTTTGTTGAAGAATTGCTTAGTATTCTATAGCCAATTAGTCCTAAAAATGAGAGAATTAAAAGTGTAAAGAGTATTGTTTTTACTTTCATTATTTTTGTATAAGTTTTCCTTAAGACAAATCTAATAGTTCAAAGTATATAAAGCGAATTCGTTACAATTTTTTTAACATTTGTAGATACAAATATGATGATTTTCTATGTTACAACGTTCTAATTGTGGAATATTCCATTTTTATTTAAATTTTTAACAATATAAAATTTCTTATATCTATTTGTTGTCTTCAGATTGGATGTATTTTTTCATGCTATTTATTTTTAAAACTTTTTATTTTCTTATTGATTAGATGAAATATTCCAACAAAAGTTAAAAATAAAATTATTTTTAGAAGTAAAGAAAGCATAATATTAGAAGGATATAATTGGAAGTCACTATATATTGTCCAAGAACTAGGCAGATAGTCTCTATGAAATGATGTAATAATTATAATGATTCGCTCTATTGAAAGGATAAGTAAAATACTAAATAATATTCTTAGTATGATATTTTTTCTAATAGCTTTAATTCTTAGCAGTTGTGTAATTGAAATCCAAAGTAGTGGTTGAACCCAATAGCCAAACCAATATTTTCCAAACATTCTATTTAATAGTGATGTTTTATCTTCTTCATTTAGAATATTTAATTGAATGAATATTCCTGTTATCCAAACTATTAAATAGATAATTCCTATAAAAGAAATAAATTGACTTGATTCTTCGTCAATTTTCTTAATAATTGAATTTTTTATAAAAATAGAGAAAAACAGATATAAGATTGTAAATAGCCCAAAACTTATAAAAAAATCTATTTGTATTACTTGTAGTGTAAAAAATATTTCTTCAATCATTTTTTATGAAAAAATTTCATTTAAGTACACAATTCCAAATATCCAACTTATTGATAGAAAAGTATAAAGTAGAGAGTAAATTACTGAAAGCGTTAGGTTTCCTTTTGTTTTATTTGATTTTGATAATATAAACTTTAATCCTCGAAAGAATATCCAATAAAGCATTGCTAAAAGTATAAAAACAGAAGACAAAAATATAATTTCTAATACAATTAAAAGAATAAAAACGAATATTGTCATTCCAATCCAGAGTAGTATTGAGATAATTATTCCTCCAATTTCATCTCCAATGGAAATATCGGGTAAGTTAGGTAATATATTAGATTGCGTAATCCAATTTTTTGTTTTAACGTTTTTAAATTTCGGAAAATTGTTAGTTAATCAAATTCCTTTGTAGAGTCCATAAGTCATGAAGAAAAAAAGAATAGTTCCAATTATTGATAATGAAATATATAAATTAGAAGTTACTGTTCGATTATAATTTTTTCCAGTAAGGTAAACAGTTAAAATAGTAATACCAATTACAAATAGTGAAATTATAAAAATAGATTTTCCCTTTAGATATGCTTGTTTGATCTTCAATTTTGTTTTTTATATGATTAAAAACTAAGAATTATAGATTTTAATTAGTTGTGTAATTTTAAATTTAGTAGAATCATCAAGAATAATTTTTGAAAGAATAATATTTAATCCATTATTTTATTTACATCCTAAAACTAAGAAAATGAATATATTGATAAAGTTTTTCAATATAATTATGCTTAACTTGTTTGCGTATATAACAAATTATATTCTTTATATTTACAAACGTAATCTATTCTTTTTAAACTCGCAATACGTATTTACATGTACTTGAACCCCTTTTTAAGTTAATGATTTATTGCGTAATTTTTGGTAGTGTAGAAAAGTGATTTGTTTTTGATTAAGTTTTAATGATTAATAATTGTCAGTTTAGTGACTATTTAAATTCTATTTTAAAAATAGAAAAAACTTCAAAATTCTAAACTAAATTTTCTATTTTTTTTCTATATTTGCATGCAATTTAACTACAAATTGCAAGATGAAAGCACACACTACTAAAATTATTGGAGAAGGATTAACTTATGATGATGTTCTTCTAATTCCAAATTACTCTCAAATACTTCCAAGAGAAGTTAGCATTCAATCAAAATTTTCAAGAAATATTACTTTAAATGTTCCTATTGCATCTGCTGCAATGGATACTGTTACAGAAAGTGCTATGGCAATTGCAATGGCTCAAGAAGGAGGAATTGGAGTGTTACATAAAAATATGTCAATTGAACGCCAAGCTGCAGAAGTACGCAAAGTAAAACGTGCTGAATCAGGAATGATCATCGATCCTGTAACATTGCCTTTAACTGCAACAGTAGGTGATGCGAAAAGAGCTATGAAAGAGCATAGTATAGGAGGAATTCCTGTAGTAGATGATAACATGACACTAAAAGGAATTGTTACGAATAGAGATTTACGTTTCGAAAAAATTAATGATAGACCCATTACAGAAGTAATGACTTCAAAGAATTTAGTAACAGCTACAGTAGGTACAACATTACAACAAGCAGAAGAAATACTACAAGATCATAAAATTGAAAAGCTATTAGTAGTTTCAGAAGGAAATAAACTAGCAGGGTTAATCACTTTTAGAGATATTACAAAATTAACGCAGAAGCCTATTGCAAATAAAGATACGTATGGACGTTTAAGAGTAGCAGCAGCTTTAGGAGTAACAGCAGATGCAGTAGAAAGAGCAAGTGCACTGGTAAATGCAGGTGTAGATGCTGTGATTATAGATACAGCACACGGACATACAAAAGGAGTGGTAGATGTATTAAAAGCTGTAAAAACAGCTTTCCCAAATCTTGATGTAATTGTTGGGAACATTGCAACACCTGAAGCGGCACAATATCTAGTAGATAATGGAGCTGATGGAGTAAAGGTAGGAATAGGACCAGGTTCAATTTGTACAACTCGTGTAGTAGCAGGAGTAGGTTTTCCTCAATTTTCCGCTGTTTTAGAGGTTGCAGCTGCTATAAAAGGAAGTGGAGTTCCTGTTATTGCAGATGGAGGAATTCGTTATACAGGAGATATTCCAAAAGCAATGGCAGCTGGAGCTGATTGTGTAATGCTAGGATCTTTATTAGCAGGAACAAAAGAATCGCCAGGAGAAACTATTATTTTTGAAGGAAGAAAATTTAAATCATATAGAGGAATGGGATCTGTTGAAGCGATGAAAGAAGGTTCAAAAGATCGTTATTTTCAAGATGTAGAGGACGATGTTAAAAAACTAGTTCCAGAAGGAATTGTAGGACGTGTTCCATACAAAGGAGAATTAGCAGAAAGTATGTTACAGTTTATTGGTGGACTTCGTGCAGGAATGGGGTATTGTGGTTCAAAAGATATCCCTACACTTCAAGAAACAGGTCGTTTTGTAAGAATTACGGCAAGTGGAATAGGGGAAAGTCATCCGCATAATGTAACCATTACTAAAGAAGCTCCTAATTATTCAAGATAATACTTTTTTAGTTTTTAGATTATAATGCGAAAAGCTATCTATTTAATGTAGATAGCTTTTTTTATTTTTAAATATCGAAATCAATAATTAATATTTCAAGAAATTATTAATTACTACAGTATTAGCTTTGATATCATGCATTAGATTATATAACCCAAAGAAGGTTCTGTTAATGTAAATAAAGTGCTTAGAACCTCTGTTACCATTCATATTTCTAATTTCTGTACTTTTAGAATAACGTTCACCTAATTTAGCAATTTTTCCAAAGAATGTTTCATCTGAAAAGTCAAAAATTTCATTATGAAAAGGTTGAGTAAATAGGCTTAACATTTCATGAAATAAAGTAGAAAAGAAAACTTTTTCTTCTTTTGTGTCTTCTGGTTTTAAAATTTCCAACTCATAGAGTTTTTCTTCAAAAAAAACAGGATTATTAATGTTCTCTTTTTTAGCCAATTCAAAATAAGGTGTATAAAAATCATCAGGTACAGTTTTCATACAACCAAAATCGAGAATAATTAGTTTTCCTTCATCAGATACTAAGAAATTTCCAGGATGCGGATCGGCATGTACTTTTTTAATAACGTGCATTTGATACATATAAAAATCCCAAAGAGCTTGACCTATAGTATTTGCTGTTTCTTGATTGGTATTTATAGCTGTAAATTCAGATAAATGTTTTCCTGACATCCAATCCATGGTAATGATTCGTTCAGATGACCATGCTTCATAATATTCTGGAAAAGATAAATTAGGCAAATGTTTACAAGCTGTTGCTATTTCTTTACTTTGTTTTACTTCGTTTATATAATCGGTTTCTTCAATTAATTTATTTTCTACTTCTTTAAAATATTTATCGGAGTCTTTCCCTTTGATATTAAACATTTTAATAGCTATTGGTTTAACTAATGCTAGATCTGAAGAAATACTATCTGCTACACCTGGATATTGAATTTTTACTGCTAATTTTTTGCCATTTAATTCGGCTTCATGTACCTGACCAATACTAGCTGCATTTATAGAAGTGGCATTAAATGTGTCAAAAATTTCATATGGACTTTTTCCGAAATAATTTTTAAAGGTTTTTATGACTAATGGAGCTGATAATGGTGGAACGGAAAACTGAGCTAATGAAAATTTTTCTACATAAGCTTTGGGTAGAATACTTTTTTCCATACTTAGCATTTGCGCTACTTTTAAAGCACTTCCTTTCATTTGTTTTAAACCATCATAAATATCTTCGGCATTTGAAAGGTTTAGGTTTTCTTTGGCTTCTTCTTCTGTTTTAGTCAGTTTATCACCATAATATTTTAAGTAATTAACACCAACTTTTGCTCCTGTTTGAATTAATTTTGAGGCACGTTGTATTTTTGAAGTAGGAATGCTATCTAATGTTTTCATAACTATACTTTTACTTTTTCGTTCCAAAGAAATTTTCCAAAATCAATGATGTTTTTTAATGGTGTTAAATCCATTAAATCAAAGCTAGCATGCACTGATTTTTCAATAAAAATGTCAGTTTTTTCAAAAGAAGGTGAAGTGTCATCTATCCAAAACTTTAAAGTCATGAGAAATTGAATCCAGGCCATTTCAGAAATGCTTTTTTGTTGGATTTTTTCAATAGATTCTTGTGGAATTTTAATAGGTTCGAGTGCTAGTTCTTCTATAAAATGCTTAAAATGTGAGCGTAAATCACTTAGTTTTTTTAAGTTTTTAAGTTGATTTTTATCTTCATGTAGTAAATAAGTAATTAAACTTCTATTTGCTGTTAATTGTTCAAAATAAGTAAAATAGAAGCTTAATACTTTTGTTTTAGCATCATAACTATTGTATTCTTCACTGTCAGATAGTAACTTTATTGTACTTTCAAAAAAAGTAGTAAAAATAGACTGTTCAATTTGTTCTAAACTAGTGAAGAATTGATAAAATTGTGATTCTTCAACTTTGAGGTGTTGACAAAAAAGATAAATAGAACTTGGTCTTTTACCACTTTCTAAAATTATTTTTGAATATTCAGAAATAATACTTTGTTTGTTGAAATTGATTTTTTTAGCCATATCAATTGATTTTATCTCAAAGATACCGCTTTTTATAATCTGTATTATCTTAACATTAGTTAAACAAAATATAAATTAATGAAGTTGAAATACTTTTATAAATTATAGTTATTCTTCTTTATTTTTTATTTGTTGACTATCTCTAGTGTTCTTTTGTACTGTAATAGCACCAAATATGGCCAGAAGAAATGAAAAAGCATAAAACCCTTTTTCACTAGGTAGTAATGTTGCATTCCACAAGCCAATAACTAATAATGCAATTGATAATATTGTAGCAAACCAACAAATACCATAGTATAATTCTGTTACTGGAATATTTTCTAATCGATCTCTTACGCTTTTTTGTAATGATATTACAGCAAACAATCCAAACATTAGAATAGTAAAGTAATAGCCTTTTTCATTTAAAAGCATTTCAGCTCTAAATAACCCGATTAAGTATCCTGCCATTCCTGCTCCTAAAGCAATCCATGATGCTGCAATAAATGCATTTGACGGTTTTTGATTCATATTTTGTTATTTTATTTAGATAAATGTAAGATATTTTTTATTGATTTCTAAAATTTATTAACTCAATTTTAAGAAAGTTGAAAATAAAAATAAAACTTTAAAAATATAAAAGTGTTTTTTTAATCTACTTTTAAAATAGTTAATTTTTCTATCCATCGGATATCAGAATGATAAAAACGAAATAATTTTTTGTCTTTATGATCAAATCTTCCTTTTGAGTTTGTGAAATTTAATTGATATTTAGTGTTAATATCATTTTCTACATCAGTGTAAAAGTGTATAATATTTTTAATTATTTTCCAAGTACCTTTTCCACAGCTGTTTTCATTAATACTTTGAGGTTGACCAATATTTCTAAAATAATGAAAGGTAAATGTACTATCTGCATTAATTTCTAGTTTGTATTGAAAAATTTCTCCTGTAATAGCTTTAATTTCCTTTTCATAATTGCCTATATAGTTGTTTTTTTGTGCTTTAGATACAATAGAGATTAGCAAAAAGGGTAGTAAGAGTATTATTGTTTTCATATTATTGTTTTCATATTATTTTTTTAGTATTATTTCATATTTTTTCTTGCTAAAAGTGTCCTCAATATATAATTTAGTATTGGTTTCAGTAATTTTTATTTGGATGTTTTTCGACGTTATTTCTATATTGTTTACTGTTTTGTCATTCTCAACTAATGTGGCTTGTTTTAGTATTAATTTTGTTAATGAATTGTTTTTAAGGTTTAGAATTAGGCATTTATTTTTAAAATCAAGAATGGTCTCTATATTATTTACAAGATAATGTAGCTCTTCACTTGCTACACTTATGTATTTATTTGGAATATTTAAAAAAGCGCTTTGATTTGTATTGATTTCAATTTTTGGTTGTAAAACATTATCAACTTGTTCAATAATATTATCATTAAAAAATTTCTTTATGTTTTCAAGTGATTTCTCATCTGATTTATCTTTAAAGAATGTTTTAAATAGAATAGGCATTAAATCTTCATCAAAATGATCATATAGTGCATTTGTTAAATTTTCTATTTTTTCATTCATTGTTAATGACTCATCTTCATTTAAAACCTCATCTAACGATAGTTTTAAGTTTGAGTTTACTTGCTTGTTTATTTCGTTAATAACTAATGAATATCTATTATCAAAAGGATCTTTGTATAAATTATATAAAATTTCTCTTACTATATCTGTTTCGGTATAGTTATTTATTTCAGTAGCAAGAGTAAAATATGTATAAGGTGAAAAGGTTTCTTTATTTAAATCAAACTCATGATTATATGAAAGATATTGAAAATAGTAATTGACATAAAATAGATGTTCTTTTACAGGTTGTTTCGTTTTATAATCGAAAAATTCAATTGAAAAAGAATCTGTAAATGGAAGATTGAATTTTAAATATTTTTTTGACTTTATTTCAAACTGGTAACTAGAATGGTGTGAGTTATTACCTCCTGGAATTAAATTATAGATAAGTAAATCTGAACATATTTGTTCAATAAATGCTTTTGATTTTTCCATTTTAGGAGGAAAATTAGTATCTATATCATATAAATTTTTTAGCAGATTTTGTGAGTGACTAATAGTTGTGATAAAAAACAAGTATAGTATATATTTTAATTTCATTATATTCTTCTTTTATAATCAATATTAATCATTTTTTAGTTAATTTCTATAATTAAAAATAATCTATCATGTTTTTTCTACTTTTTATTGTAAGATTACTGCCTTATAAAAATCTAGTAATTCCATCATTTAGTTTATCAAATTCTTTGAGTATTCCAAAAGGTAATAGAAAACAAAAAGATTTCCCAAATTGTCTTGGATAAATGATATTATAATTTCAATTTTACGTGTTTAAAATTATGAATGTACTGAAAGGTTGTTGTAATTAAATTTTATAATATGAAGAATGATAAATATTTTAAACATCCAAATCAAACAATTTTTTTAATAATTCAAGATTAGGATTAATACTTTTCAATTTTTCATATTTTTCAATAGGAGTAAAGGCATATTTTGTTTCTGTAGTTTCATTTACAATTACTTCAATAGTAATATCATGATTGTGTAATTTACCTCTTAAATAACCTAAAAGTTCATTGTTACCTGATAAAAATTCTTCTCTAGTGCTTTGGTTTGGTAATTCTAATTTAATAATTGTTCCTTCAAGTTTTGGATCATTCATTTGCATATAAGTTGCCATTAACCTTTTTCCCTGATTAGTTAAACGCTGTGCAAATTTATCCCAAATTAAACGCATATCGGTTTCTGTAAAAGCTTCTGTTGGTAATTCATCACGATGTTTCACATGATTCATTTGTTTAGCTTCTAATTCTTTTTTAGCCCTAATACTTGATAATGAAAGAGCGGAAATAGTGTTTTTAGAACCAATTTCAGTTTTTAAATTCTGAATAATAGGTTCAGGTTTAATTTCTACTGGTGGAAGAATAGTATTAGGTTTGTTCTCAGCAATAGTTTCTTTGTTTTCTGTAGGTTTTACTTCTGTTTTAGGATTATTTTGCTTTACTTCAGTAATAGAATAATCTGCATTTCTAAAATAAGTTGCTGGAATTATAAAGGACTTAACTTTTTTTTTTCTCCATCAAAAGTGATAGAGGCTAATTGCATTAAGCAAAGTTCTACTAAAAGACGCTGATTTTGACTGTTTTTATACTTTAAATCTGTTTCGTTTGCTAATTCAATACCTTTTAATAAAAAATCCTGTGTTGCTTTTTGCGATTGTTCAGCATATAAAGCCTGTGCTTTTTCACCAGCTTCTAAAAGTGATAATGTAGCAGGATTTTTACAAACTAATATATCTCTAAAATGAGAAGCTAAACCAGAAATAAAGTGATGTCCATCAAACCCTTTCGCTAAAATGTCATTGTAAGCAATTAATAAATCTGGAATCTTATTTTCTAAAATTAAATAGGTTATTTTAATATAATATTCAAAATCTAAAACGTTTAAGTTTTCTGTAACAGCTTGTCTTGTAAGGTTATTTCCACAATATGAAACCACTCTGTCAAAGATAGATAAAGCATCTCGCATAGCTCCATCTGCTTTTTGAGCAATAATATGTAATGCATCATCTTCAAAAGTAACGCCTTGTTCTTTTGCTATTTCAGCTAAATGTTCTTTCGCATCATTAACTGTAATTCTTTTGAAATCAAATATTTGACAACGAGAGAGAATGGTAGGTATAATTTTATGCTTCTCAGTAGTTGCAAGAATAAAAATAGCATGTTTAGGTGGTTCTTCCAATGTTTTAAGAAAAGCATTAAAAGCGGCTTGAGATAGCATGTGCACCTCATCTATAATATAAACTTTGTATTTCCCGGTTTGTGGAGGTATTCTTACTTGATCAATAATACTTCTAATATCATCAACACCATTATTTGAAGCAGCATCTAATTCAAAAACATTAAAAGAAAAATCTTCATTAGGATCATCATAATCTTCTTGATTAATTTTTCGAGCTAAAATACGAGCACAAGTTGTTTTACCAACGCCTCTAGGACCAGTAAAAAGCAAAGCTTGTGCTAAATGATTGTTTTCAATAGCATTCAACAAAGTACTGGTAATCGCTTTTTGTCCTACAACATCTTTGAAAGTTTGTGGACGATATTTACGGGCTGATACAATAAACTGTTCCATACGAAAAATTGAATCACAAATATAGTTGTAAATATTACAATTGGCAAGTGTGAACCTTAAAAAGCATTAGTTTAATGACAATAATGAGAAGCACCATTTTTATCTAGTATAATATTGTTTATTTTTCCAAAACCAATATTAATATATTCCTCTTTTTTAGCAATAATTGAATTTGAAATATTAGCAGAATAGTTATTACTAGAACGAATATTTACTAGTCTAACAATCATTGTTGAAGAATTAATATCATATTTTTTAAAACGACGATGTTTTTCAATTGAAAACTTTTCATCGCAATTAATTAAATCTGTTCCGTTATAAATAGAGAGATTATAATAGTAATCTAATAAATAATTATTTTGTTTTTGAAAGCTACACAAAATAGTGTGTTTTGTTTTATCAAATGTTCCTTTTTCTAAGCCAAAGTAACTATCAATTTCTTCTTCAGGCAAATTAAAATAGATATTTACAACTGCTTCATTTTTTAGTAAATTATTCTCTTTATAATTCTGAAATACTTTAACTGATATATATAGTAAAGCAATCAAAATAAGTACGAAATAGAAAAATTTCTTCATTTATTTTTTTTATTTTGCTAAAAATACTAAAAAATCATGAATGTTTTTTAATAGATAAATCTATTAAAACTTTACTAGCTTCAGAAATAGAATTAGCAGACGAACCTGTAACAAATACACCTTTCTCTCCAGATTTTGATTTTATTCCATAAACAAAAGCTTCATCATCAGGATTAGAATCTCCTTCATATCTATAAATATGAACAATTTCAAAATCTTTAGGGTTCTCCATTATTTCATTTTCATGGATATTATAATCATAAACAAAGCCTTTTTCTTTCAATAAAGTTAAAGCTTCAGAAACAGACGCATAATGATATATTTTTGACATGGTTTTAAGTTTAAATGTTCATTTCTATAAAGTTACGATTTTTATAAAGCTTTCTATAGAAAGTAATGTTAAAGTAGTCTTTAAAAGTCAGTTTTTAATTTTACAGTAGTGAATATCATTTTTTTAAGTTATTTGTAAATAAGCTCATTATTTGTTGAAGAATTAGGTACTTTTAGAGATGCTATAAATTGGGCATAGACAGATTTATTCAGATGTAAATAAAAGCACATTTAATAACTTACAATTCGACTTAGGAATTATTTCAGATGCTTATGGATGTTTTTTTACTTCTACAGGATTGATAAACTTAAAATAAGTTAATGAAAACCCTCTATTCTTAAAAAATGAGATTGTATCATTAGAGATTCTATTGCATAAGGAAGGTTTAATACCTATATTTGCCTCGCAGACCGCCTTATCGTCGTCTTGGTAACAAGAAGGAGGAAAGTCCGGACACCAAAGAGTAGCATAATGGGTAACGCCCATCCGCTGAAAAGTGAGGACAAGTGCAACAGAAAGTATGTACAGATAATGCTGTAGTGAAACCAGGTAAACTCTATGCGGTGAAATGTCAAGTATATCAACAATTTTAGTTTAGGCTAAATAAGAACTACTCGTTCGATGTTGAAGGGTAGACAGCTTGAATTTTGCAGTAATGTAAAATCTAGATAAATGATAAGGGTTATGCTCTTGCATAATACAGAATCCGGCTTATAGGTCTGCATTTTTTTATATTAGATCTCCAAAATGTTATTTATTGGTTAAAAAATAAATAAATATTGTTTTAAAAATAAAATTTATTAACTTTAGTAAAAAACAATATTTATGGAAATTAAGGAGTTAAAAATAGAATTAATAAAAAAAATTTTAACAATTGATAGCGTTGAAATAATTGAAAGTATTACTTCTTTTGTTAATGATGAAATTGAGCTTGATTCAGGTTACAACAAAAATTTTATTAATAATGAAGATGAAGAAACTCAAAAAGGAATTGAAACAATTCTAAAAATGGTTAATGAGTTTAAATAAGTCTTTCAAAAAAGAAATAGATTTAAATAAACAGTAGTAATAATAAATACTGTTTATTTAAATTATTATTGTGTAATATCATGGGGATTATAAATCATTTTCATTTTCTTCATCGCCTACTTCTTCATCATTTGATTCAAATTCAAAAAAAGAAAATACTGTTCCACCATAATGCTTGGCGAATGAAAAATTACTCAAATGGTTAAGTTTAGTGTGTTTTGAATGTTCAATAATTAACATACCTTCTTCTTCAATTATCCCTTTGTCAAATATTTGAATAGCTATTTTTTCAAAATTATCTTGTGATAAATCATAAGGAGGATCAGCAAAAATAATATCAAAAGACGAATTACAACGATCTAAATATGAAAAGACATCAGATTTTATGGCCGTAATGTCTAATTCTAATTCTGTAGCTGTTTTTTTTATAAAATTTACACAACCAAAATCAGCATCAACAGCAATTACACTTATATTTCCTCTTGAGCCAAATTCATAGCCTATATTCCCTGTTCCTGCAAACAATTCTAATACTTTTAAATCGCTAAAATTGAAATAGTTATTAATAATATTAAATAGAGCTTCTTTAGCCATATCTGTAGTTGGTCTAACGGGCAATTTTTTTGGAGCAACTATTCTTCTTCCTTTGTGTTTTCCTGAAATGATTCTCATGAATGAAATAATATGAAGTTATTACGAATTTCAATATCTGTCTTACCAATTACATTTATTAATTTTTCTGTATTTAATAAATCACAATGTCTAATAAATTTATATGCGATTTTGAAATAATCACTAGATTTTTCTATGTTTCCTAGTAATTGTGTTGAAATTGTTTCCGGACTCAACTGTAATTGTTCATAGGTAAATAATAAATAATAAATAAAATCTTCAGGAGTTGAATATTCAAAAGAATTAAATAAAAATAATAACTGATTTTTTACAACAATTATTTGAAAACTATCAGGTTGAAAATGAACAAAAACTTGTTTATCATTATTTCCAATTGAAAGATCTAAAATCTTTTTTACTAAGATAGTGTTTACATTTTTGTAATCAAAACTACTAAATTGATCAAGTAAAAAATTATTGATATTTACGTATGGAACATAAACATTATTAATATTGTAATTTTCAATACTATCATAATTGAATAAATCTGTTTCAAAAACTTTTACATTATACTGAAGATAACTTCCTATTTGATTCACATCAAAAAGAGCATCAGGAACAAAGGTGTTTAAATTATTATCGTGTAAAACAATAATTTCATCATAAGAATTAATCAAAATGGGATTATCAATAAAAACTTTCCAAAGTTGCTCTTCTATAACTTTATTTTTTTCAAACTCAATATTATTGTGAGTAATGACTTTTTTTGTAATTAAATCGAAAACACAAAAAGAAAGTCCACTCAGAGATACCTGAATGGACAATTTTTTATAATTTTTTTGTGTAATATCGTTAGTCGTTATTACCATATCTTTTTGGCCAGTTTCCAGTTAGTGTAATTTCTACTAAAGAACCTAGTGTTATTTTATCTCCATTAATTTCATTGATATCTTCTACTTTATTTTCTTGAGCTAATAAATCTTCATCTAAACCTTCAAGTAAAGCATTTTTATCGATTGTAGCTTGAAAAACAGGTAATTTAGTCTCATTTCTAATTACAAAACTTGTTTTCATTTCTACAGGAACTTCTATTTCTTTAAATTTAACAAGACCTAAATGTTTGTATCTATCATTATCTTTAAATAAAGAATCTTTTACAGTTACATATCCTAAAGTGTCTTTAATAATGATATCTTTATAGAAACCACCTTTACCAGTAGCATCAGTAATAATACCAAAAGCCTTATTTTTAACTACATCAATAACTGCAGTATCTTTTCTAGTTACAATTGCAAATTTATCAGTTTCAATAAATTTGACAAGCTTATCAAAAGAATCTGCATATTCACCATAAACCGTTTTGTAACCTAACTGTGCTTTTTTGATATCAATCATTTTTTGCACAGCTACTTTATAACGATCATTTTTAGCTTTATCAAATTCAATAGGTTTCATTATTGAATTGTAGATAAGATAACCTAAGAAAAATGTGGCAGCCCATAAAAGTATAGAAACTACAATTCTAGCACCACTAGGTAAAAATTTATCAATAAGTTTAACTAAGCCTACAGCAACAAGGCCAGTTATAATTACATAAAGGATTAATAGTAACATTTATATTAGTTTTTTAGTTAAAATGGTACGCAAATCTACAATTTTTTTTTCTACTCAAAAGAAAATCTTTAAAAAATCATCTGTATATTTGAAAAATTCTACAAGCCAATTTAAAAAAATAATGACTTCTGCACTGTTTTACAAAACGTTACGCGATAATTTTCCATTTGATCCAACTCTTAAACAAGACATTTTTTTTCAAAAAATTGCTGATTTTGTCTTAAAAAAAGAAAATGATGAAATATTTATTTTAAAAGGATATGCTGGAACAGGAAAAACTACAATTATTTCCACTTTAGTTAACTATCTTAAAAATGCAGATAAAAAGTATGTTTTACTTGCACCAACAGGAAGAGCTGCAAAAGTGATAAGTAACTATGCTCAAAAACCAGCATTCACAATACATAAAAGGATTTATTTCCCCAAAAAAAATAGTTCTGGAGCTGTCTCTTTCACTTTACAACAAAATAAGTTTAAAAACACAATTTTTATTGTTGATGAGTCTTCAATGATTTCAGATACTTCTCAAGAATCTAAATTATATGAAAATGGATCTCTTTTGGATGATTTAATATTTTATGTAGATTCTGGAGTTAATTGTAAATTAATATTCATAGGAGATACTGCTCAGTTGCCACCAGTTAATTTGGATGTAAGTCCAGCTCTGAATGGTGATTTATTATCATTACATTTTAATAAAGAAGTACAACAAATTGAATTAGACGAAGTAATGCGTCAATCTGAATCTTCAGGAATTTTATTTAACGCAACTGAAATGAGAGAGTTATTAAAATCTCATTTTATAGATACATTTAAATTTCAACTACTTTCTTTTAAAGATATTGTTAGATTGCAAGATGGGTATGAAATACAAGACGCTATTTATCAATCTTTTGAAGAAAATGGAGAAGAAGAAACAGCTTTTATCGTTCGCTCAAATAAAAGAGCAAATCAATATAATCAGCAAATAAGATCTAAAATTTTAGGTAGAGAAGGAGAGCTTTCCACTGGAGATTTAATGATGGTCGTAAAAAATAATTATTTTTGGCTAAAAGAAAGCTCAGATGCTGGTTTTATTGCGAATGGCGATATTATTGAAATTTTAAAAATTATTAATATTCAAGAATTATATGGATTTAAATTCGCTAATGTAAAAATTAGAATGATTGATTATCCAGATCAACCTGCATTTGAAACGGTTTTACTTTTAGATACTGTGAATAGCGAGTCGCCTTCATTAACTTATGATGAATCTAATAAATTATATCAAGAAGTAATGAAAGATTATGAAGAAGAAAAACAACAGTATAAAAAGTTTTTAAAAGTAAAAAATAATCCTCACTTTAACGCTTTACAAGTGAAGTTTTCTTATGCTATAACTTGTCATAAATCACAAGGTGGACAATGGAATACAGTTTTTATAGAACAACCGTACTTACCAAATGGAGTAGATCAAGATTATCTTCGTTGGTTGTATACAGCTGTAACCAGAGCAAAAGAAAAATTATATTTAATAGGTTTTAAAGATGAATCTTTTGAAAATTAACTGTTTATGATTGAAACAATTGTTAGTATTTGTTTAGGAATTGGTCTTGCTGCTTCAGCAGGATTTAGAGTTTTTGTACCTTTATTTGTATTAAGTATTGCTACACATTATGGATATGTACCTGTTGGAGATTCTTTTTTATGGATAGGAAGTACAACTGCAATGATATGTTTAGGAATTGCAACGATTGTAGAAATCATTGCTTATTATATTCCGTATATTGACAATTTATTGGATACTATAGCAATTCCGTTAGCTACAATTGCAGGAACAATTGCTATGGCTTCTACAATGATAGATATTGATCCAATGTTAACTTGGGGATTAGCTATTATTGCTGGTGGTGGTTCTGCTGCTGCTATTTCTAGTGCTACAACTGCTACACGAGCTACATCAACTGTAACTACAGGAGGAATAGGAAATTCCGTTGTTTCTACAACAGAAACAGCTACAGCTTCTTTTGTCTCGGTGACAGCTATATTTTTACCAGTATTGGCTTTATTACTTGTTATTTTAATTGTTTTTATTGGAATTAAAGTATTTAGAAAATTTTTTAATAAGAATAAATAATAAAGCTGCATTTTTAAAATTAAACGTATTTTTGATTTATATAAAAAAGAACCAATGAAAATAATTGCAGTCATTCCTGCTCGATATGCATCTACACGTTTCCCAGCTAAATTAATGCAAGATTTAGGTGGGAAAACAGTAATTCTAAGAACTTATGAAGCCGCTATTAATACAAATTTGTTTGATGATGTTTTCGTAGTAACTGATTCGGAACTTATTTATAATGAAATAGTTAAAAATAATGGAAAAGCCATTATGAGTATTAAAGAGCATGAAAGTGGAAGTGATAGAATTGCAGAAGCGGTTGAAAATATGAATGTTGATATTGTTATTAATGTTCAAGGTGATGAACCTTTTATTAATGCAGAACCGCTTCAAAAAGTAATAGAAGTTTTTAAAAAAGACACTGAAAGCAGAGTAGATTTAGCTTCATTAATGTTTGAAATAAAAGATAGAACAGATATTGAGAATCCAAATAATGTAAAAGTAATTGTAGATCAACAAAATTTTGCACTTTATTTTTCACGTTCTGTAATTCCATATCCTAGAGAAGAGAACGTAGGTGTTCGTTATATGAAACATATTGGTATTTATGCTTTTAGAAAACAAGCCTTGCTAGATTTTTATAGTTTACCAATGTTATCTTTAGAAGCATCAGAAAAATTAGAACAACTTCGCTATTTAGAATATGGAAAGCGTATAAAAATGGTAGAAACAACGCATGCAAGTATTGGAATTGACACTCCAGAAGATTTGGAAAAAGCAAGGCAAATGCTATAGAATATGCCAGATATGTTGAAAAAAGATTTTAGTTTAATAGGATTAGGAATCTGCTCTTGGATTGCTATAGTGAGTTTGGCATATACTTTACAAATTATATCTATAGATCTTTTTATTATAAATAATATAGATTATGATTATGCAAATGTAATTCAGCATTTTTTATACAATTTCATAATTGTTGTTTTATATTATATCTTTTTAAAATCTTTAAAAGATATACGATATTTAAACTATAAAAAAGTAATAAAATATTTGATTGTTAGCTTTGTTCTTATCCAAGTTTTACAATTTCTTTATGCATTTTATGTTGGAGATTATATTTATGAAAATTACAATGAAAATTGGAAATCTTTTTATGATTCTAAAAGTAATTTATTTTTAAGTATTTACGTGCCTATAATTGGAGAATTACTTAGATATATTTGCATTGCAATTGTATTCTATCAATTTTATAAAAATCAAGATTAATTTCTTTTTTCAATTAAAATTAATTGATTAAAATGTTCAACATTTGAAAAAGTTTTACAGTAATATTCTCCATTTTTAAAATGTTGCATAAAAATAGTATTTCTATTAATTACCTTTTCATCAAGTATCATTGTATTGAATAAAATGAATCCATTATTATTAAGTAATCTTTTAATATTATAAATAAAATCTTTTTCAAATAAAAAATTAGGCATTACAATATCTTCAAAAATATCAATAATAATTAAATCATATTTTTTGGAACTTTCTGTAACAAATTTAGAAGCATCAGCAATGATAGTCTTATAGTTTTTAATTTTATTTAATCCAAAATATTTATTTGCAATATCAATAATATTCTCATCAATTTCTACTCCTGTAATTTCTCCTTTAAATTTTATCTCATCAACTAATGTTTTTATTACGCTTCCACCAGCAACACCTAAAATTAGAATATCAGACATGGATTGAACCTTTTTAAATCCAATAGTAATTAATCCTTTTCTTAATACTTTTTGTAGACTGCCATAAGAATAATTAGTATTTTTAGAGTCTAAAACTAGTTTTCCATTATTCCAAGTCACTTCAATATTGTCACTGATAGCCGATCTTTTTTCAAAAATGGTAATAGGAAATAAGAAGCTCAATATTTGTTTAATCATGTAAAATACTTTCTATTTGTAAATATAATTTTAATTTTACACCAAATCATAACTAATGAAGCAAAAAATATATAGATTTATATTTTGTACTCTTTTTGGATGGAAAGTAGTAGGTGATATTGATCGAGAAATAAAAAAATGTATCCTAATTGCAGTTCCTCATACTAGTTGGTGGGATTTTTTCTTAGGCATTTTTTCCAGAGGTATTTTAAATATAGAAATTAATTTTTTAGCAAAAAAAGAATTATTTATTTTTCCGTTTAGCTATTTCTTTAAATGGGTAGGAGGAGCTCCATTAAATAGAGGTAAAAAAGAGAATAAAGTAGATGCTATAGCTAAAATTTTTAAAGAAAAAGAACTATTTAGATTAGCACTTGCTCCAGAAGGTACACGAAAAAAAGTAACACAATGGAAAACGGGTTTTTATTATATGGCATTGAAAGCTAATATTCCAATAATTCCAGTTGCATTTGATTATGGGAAAAAAGAAGTAGTTTATAATGAACCATTTTATCCAACAGGAAATATTGATGAAGATCTGAAAAAATTACAAGCTTATTATAAAGGAGTAATTGGTAAAATTCCTGAATATAGTTTTACACCTTAAAAAAAATTAAAACCAAAATTAAGTTTTAAACGTAAATATGTTTTTAATCAACTATTAAAACATAAATATTATGAGAAACTTAATTTTTTTAGGCATTTTTGCCTCATTGTCATTAACATCATGTTCTGATGATGATATTATTTCCGAAATTTTAACATCTGAACTAAAATTAGTTACTTCAAGTAATACTACAGGTAAAATTTCTTATACTAACTTACTTTCAGTAAATCCTACTGCTATTTCATTTTCTGTGAATGGAACAGATAATGATGGAATTTTTTATAATACAGATACGGATGAAATTATTTTAGCATCAAGGACAAATAATCGTTTGGAAACCTATTCAGGATTAAAAAATGCTGTTTCATCTAATATGGATAATTTGATGTTAGCTAATTTTAGTGCTAGTACAGATTTTAATAATGCTAGAGAAATTGCAGTATCAGGAGATAAAATTGTAGTAACACAAGATCAAGCAGCAAGTAATGGAGATACTAATAAATTATTTGTATATCAAAAAAGCGCTACAGGTTATACCTTACTAAATCAATATACTTTAAACTTTAAAGTTTGGGGAATTCATGTAAATGGAAACGATTTATATGCTGTAGCTGATTTAACCAGTGATATTGTAGTTTTTAATAATTTCTTTTCTTTAGCTTCAGGAAGTATAATGCCTTCGAAAAGAGTTACAATTGAAAATTTAATAAGAACACATGGAATCACATATTCAGCAATGGATAATGTAATGATTCTAACAGATGTTGCTAGTGCTGCGGATGCAACAGATGGTGGTTTAGTTATTATTAATAATTTTTCTACTATTTTGAATTCAACAGCCAATATGGGAACAATTTCAACAACTAATCAAATTAGATTATATGGTTCTAATACAACCTTAGGAAATCCCGTTGATGTAGCCTATGATTATGATACAAATAGAATTTATGTTGCAGAAAGAGCAAATGGAGGTGGAAATGTTCTAACATTTAATTTTCCTTCAAGTTCAGGAAATATAGCACCTATATCTACAAGAGCAGAACCAGGAGTTGCAGCAGTATATTTAGTTAAAAAATAAAAATATTTGAGTTAATTTTAAAAGCGTTCATTCTTAATTTAGAATGGCGCTTTTTTTATTGTCTAGAGTTATATTTCTTAAAAGTTCCATCTTTATAGAAAACGACTATGTATTCTATCAAATTATTTGCAGCTTCAAAATTTTGCATATTTGAAAAAATTTCTGAAGATTTTTCATTTATGGTTTTTTTTTCAACTGTTTCAATTTCACTAAATAGGTCAACATTATTTTTTAGACTGGTATCATTTTGAAAATTTTCATTTTGAAGAGTAGGTGATATCTTTTCTTCTTCTTCATTATTTTTTTCTGATTTAGGAAAAGTTCCCTTACCATTTAATATCCAATATAAATCTACATCAGGAAAAACCTCAATGACTTTTAATATAAAATCAAGACTTGGTTTATTCCTTCCAGAGAGTAGGTGTGATATACTAGAACGTTGTACATCTATCTTATCTGCAAAAGCGGAAGCTGATAAATTATAATATTCAAGTAATAATTCAAGTCGTTTAATGAAATCTTCAATGTTTACCATTGTAAACCAATTTTAAATAGATTATTGTTTACAAATGTAACGAAATGAATTCAAAACACCAAAAATAGTACAATATTTTAATTAAAAACATAAATGTATACTTCATATAATAGTATTTAATTAACTGAAAAACAGTAAATTGATATAATTAAGTAATTATCTATCAATATTAAGTATAAGGAATTGGTAGTTATAAACAAAAAGCTTAATTAGATGTTAACATTTGTGAACTAATTCAAATTAAACATTGTTTACAAATGTAAATAATATCTTGTTTACATTTGTAACATAATATAAAGCAATGAATAATTTACAATTAGCAACAGAATATTTAGAGAAAAAAATAAGTGGAAGATATATCACAAATGAGCATATAGCTCCTTTATTGAAATCATTATCTAATAAATTTAAGATAGAAACAATAGGTAAATCTGTTTTAGATAAAGATATTTTTAGTGTCAAATTTGGTATTGGAAAAACAAAGGTTTTAATTTGGTCGCAGATGCATGGAAATGAATCTACAACAACCAAAGGTTTATTTGATTTTTTTAATTATTTATCATCAAATCATGAAAATGCTGAATTAATTTATAAAAATTATACACTATATAGTATTCCAATATTAAATCCTGATGGAGCAGAAGCTTATACAAGAGTAAATGCTAATAAAGTAGACTTAAATAGAGATGCTTTTGAGAATACTCAACCAGAAAGTGTTTTATTAAGAACAATTTTTGAAAATTTTAAACCTGATTTTTGTTATAACCTACACGACCAAAGAACAATTTTTGGAACAGAAGGCTTTAATTTACCCGCTACAGTCTCTTTTTTAGCACCAGCATATAATGAAACCAGAGATTTTAATGATGTAAGATACAAGGCTATTCAGGTTATTAATAAAATGAATGAGAATTTGCAAAAATTTATACCAAATCAAGTAGGTCGATTTGATGATTCATTTAATATTAATTGTATTGGAGATTATTTTACTTATAGGAATATACCTACAGTGCTTTTTGAAGCAGGTCACTATAAAGATGATTATCAGCGTGATGAAGTAAGAAAATATATATTTTGTTCTCTTTTGTCTTCATTTAATTTATCACACGAAAGCCTTGTAGTAAACAGGGAATTAGACAATTATTTGCAGATTCCTCAAAATTCAAAGTGTTTTTATGATTTTCTTTATAAAAATGTTAGGTTTATTGACAATTCTGAAGAAAAAACCATTAACTTTGCAGCGCAATATGTTGAGACTTTGCAATCCAATACCATACATTTCGAAGCACAAGTTATTCAAATAAATGATTTAGAAAATCATAATGGGCATCTTGAATTTGATTTTAAAGATACTATTTTTAATACAAATGAGGTTAAAATCCCAGAAATAGGGGATAAATTGCCTGTTTTTTGATAAAAATAAGTTAAATTTAGTATTAGAAAGTAATAACAGCATTAGCATTACGTTGTATTAAATAAATTTTTATTATATACTTTTTATGAGTAAGTTTCGTTTAGATGAAGTTGATCATCAAATTTTAGACATGTTGATTGACAACACAAGAGTTCCTTTTACAGATATAGCAAAAAAGCTATTAATATCTGCGGGAACAGTTCATGTTAGGGTAAAAAAAATGGAAGATGCAGGGATTATACAGGGTTCATCTTTGACTTTAGATTATGAGAAATTAGGGTATTCTTTTATTGCTTATGTAGGGGTTTTTCTTCATAATACATCGCAAACTAAATTTGTTTTAGAAAGAATAAATCAAATACCTTATGTTACTGTAGCTCATATTACAACTGGTAAGTTTAATATTTTTTGTAAAATTAGAGCAAGAGATACAAAGCATGCAAAAGAAGTTATTTTCATGATTGATGATATTGATGGTGTATATAGAACTGAAACCATGATTTCACTTGAAGAGAGCATTAATGATAAGAAACGATTGATGCACACAATTTTTAAAGAGCTTTAATATTTAATCCCGATATGTTTATCGGGATTTTTTTATACTTAGAATATGGAATTAAATAAAAACGAATTTGCTCCCTATTATGCAACTTATATATCAAAATCAATCTTTTTCAAAGACATTGTTAAAAGTTTAAAAGAGCAAGAAGAAGAATTAGATGCTTTTTTTAGTAATATTCCTGTTGAGAAGCATGAATTTAGATATGAAGTAGGGAAATGGACTATTAAAGACATTTTATTGCATTTAATTGATGCTGAAAGGGTGTTTTCTTATAGAGCGCTTAGAATTTCTAGAAATGATAAAACTGAAATGCCAGGTTTTGAAGAAAATGATTATGTATTAAATGCAAGTGCAAACAACAGAACTATAGAAAACTTATTATTAGAATATAAATCGGTAAGAAGCGCAACAATTTCATTGTTTACTAGTTTTACTGAGGAACAAAAAATGAGAATAGGTACAGCTTCAAATTCTACAGTTTCAGTGAGAGCATTAGGTTATATCATTTTAGGTCATGAATTGCATCATGTATCAGTAATAAAGGAAAGGTATTTGTAAAATAAAAAAGACATGTATTACATGTCTTTTTTATTTAATTTTCGTCAGAATCATCTGTTTCATCAGCGATTTCTAAATCATTTAATGATTCTAATGATTCATCTACTACATCATCTTCATCGTCTTCATCATAGTTTTCAATTCTGTCAGCTAGCTTAGTACTTACCTTTACAAGGAAAATAGTGTCTTCCGTGCGTACTTCTACAGCTTCAACTGATTCATTTTTAGCGTTTTTAAAACGAATGATGTCAGATTCATCATAACCTTCTGGAAATTTATCGACTAATAAGGTCAAAATTTCGTTTGTTAATTTTGCGTAATCAACAATTACTCTTTTCATTTGGGTTCTTTTTAATCAGGTATTTTTGTCAAATGTAATATCCCTATTGTAATAATCAAATAGTTTTTTAATTTTTTTTTCAAAAAAATTACCATCCTAAAATGTAAGCAAAAATCAAAGGAACAACAATTGTTGCATCAGATTCAACTATGAATTTAGGAGTCGTTATATCTAGTTTTCCCCAAGTAATTTTTTCATTAGGTACTGCACCTGAATATGAGCCATAACTTGTCGTAGAATCGGAAATTTGACAAAAATAACTCCAGAATGGGATATCATGCATTTCCATATCTTGATAAAGCATTGGTACAACACAAATAGGGAAGTCACCTGCAATTCCACCACCAACTTGGAAGAATCCAATTCCTTTTCCTGCACAGTTTTTAGGATACCAATCTGCTAACCATGCCATGTATTCAATTCCACTTTTGGTTGTAGATGCTTTAAATTCTCCTTTTATACAATAAGAAGCAAAAATATTTCCCATTGTACTATCTTCCCATCCAGGAACTACAATTGGTAAGTTTTTTTCTGCTGCCGCAACCATCCAAGAATCTTTAGGGTCAATTTCATAATATTGCTCTAAAACACCTGAATTTATCATTTGATACATAAATTCATGAGGGAAATATCTTTCTCCTGATTTGTCTGCTTTGTTCCAAATATCAAATAAGTGAGATTGTAAGCGTCTAAATGCTTCTTCTTCTGGAATACAAGTATCTGTAACTCTGTTATAGTGGTTTTCTAATAAATCCCATTCTTCTTGTGGGCTTAAATCTCTATAATTAGGTACTCTTTTATAAGAATTATGCGCTACTAAGTTCATAATGTCTTCTTCAAGATTAGCTCCTGTACATGAAATAATATGAATTTTGTCTTGACGAATCATTTCTGCTAATGATTTTCCAAGTTCTGCTGTACTCATAGCACCTGCAAGAGTAACCATCATTTTTCCATTATCTAATAAATGTTCTTCATATCCTTTTGCAGCATCAACTAATGCAGCAGCATTAAAGTGTAGATAATGCTTTTCTACAAATTGACTAATTGGTCCTTTATTCATCTCTTTTTGATATTATTTGTTTTTATTATAACCTAAAATGTTTAAAACATCATTTGCATTTTGTTGCTCTGAAAAAATTTCAGTTGCTAAAATTCCATTTTTATCACGATCAATTAGAATGTGTTTTGGTTGTGGAATTAAACAGTGATGTAATCCTCCAAATCCTCCAATTGTTTCTTGATAAGCACCTGTATTGAAGAATCCAATATATAATGGCTTTTCTTTGTTATATTTTGGTAAATAAACTGCATTCATATGTTGTTCTGAATTGTAATAATCATCACTATCACAAGTCATTCCACCTAGAAGTACTCTTTCGTAAGTGTCATTCCAGCGATTTACAGCTAACATTACAAATCGTTTGTTGATAGCCCAAGTATCTGGTAATGTAGTAATGAAAGAAGAGTCAATCATATTCCAATTTTCTCTATCATTTTGTTGCTTTTGATATAAAACTTCATAGATAGCACCTCCAGATTCACCAACCGTAAATGAACCAAATTCTGTATAAATATTTGGTACAGGAACTTCAGCTTCATCACAAGCAATTTTTATTTGATTCAGTATTTCATCAATCATATATTGATAATCATATTCAAAAGCTAATGAGTTTTTGATTGGAAAACCACCACCAATATTTAAACTGTCTAATGAAGGACATTCTTTTTTTAATGAAATGTATACTTTCATACATTTTAAAAGTTCATTCCAGTAATAAGCAGTATCTCGTATTCCTGTATTAATAAAAAAGTGAAGCATTTTTAGTTCTACTTTTTTATTTTCTTGAATTTGTTTTCTGTAGAATGGAACTATATTCTTATATCCAATACCTAATCTTGAAGTATAGAATTCAAATTTAGGTTCTTCTTCAGCAGCAATACGGATTCCAATCTTAATTTTACTTTTAATTTGTTCTTGTAAAAGATCTAATTCTTCGTAATTATCAATAATAGGAATAGTATTTTTATGACCATTATTAATTAATCGTGCAATGTTTTCAATGTATTGATCACGTTTAAATCCGTTACATATAACAAAGGTGTTCTTGTTTATTTTTCCTTCTTCAATCAGTTTTTCTACAATATTTATATCAAAAGCAGATGAAGTTTCTATGTGAATGTTATTTTTTAGAGCTTCGTTTAAAACAAATTCAAAATGAGAACTTTTTGTACAATAGCAATAGAAATATTTAGCATCATAGTCATGCTTTTCCATTGCATTTCTAAACCAAGTTTTAGCTCTTTTTATGTTTTTAGAAATTTTTGGTAAATAAGTAAATTTCAACGGTGTACCATATTCTTCAACTAATTTCATTAAGTCGATTCCGTGAAATTGAAGTGTATCTTTCTGTAATGTAAATTCTTCTTGTGGAAAATAAAATGTTTGATTTATTAAATCATAATATTTTGTATTCATTTGAATAATAATGTTTTAAGTGTTTTGAAAATTAGAATAATTGATCTGTAATTATATCTGCTCTTCAAACCCTAATATTTGCAAAAATGATAAGTAACTTTTCATTAAATGCTTTTAATAATTCAAATAAATGAATAAAAGAACTTGCTTTAGAATTTAATTTGCTATAAGATAGAGATGCTGAATAAACACCTCTTTGTTTTGTAATTATATTTAAAGATCTCTTTGTTTTTCTTTCTTTCATTATAGTACAAAGGTAAAAATATTTTTATGCTATTTTCAAACTATATTATTAAAAAAATATTATGATTTATAATTTTCAAAAGCTTTAAAAATCAATTCATTAGAACTTTGTTCGTTAATTTTTATTTTTCCAATACCATTTAATAAGGCAAACTGAATGGTTCCAAATTCATTTTTTTTGTCATAAATCAATAAATCTATACAATTTTTGATATCAACTTCATTAAATTCTATAGGATCGTAGATATCACTAATTACATATTTTAATTCTTGATATTCTTCATCAGTTAACAGTCCTTTCTCTTTAGATATAAAACCTTCTAAAATCATTCCTATTGCAATAGCTTCTCCATGTAGTAAGCTTTGTTTTTCTGTGTTTTCAAGAAAATAACTTTCAATTGCATGCCCTAATGTATGTCCAAAATTTAGTGATTTTCGAATTCCATTTTCAGTTATATCTTCAGAAACTATTTTGTTTTTTATCTCAACTGATTCATGAATTAAACTATTTAAATCATTTGTATTTAAGGAAGATACATTTTTTAATTTATTCCAATATTCTCTGTCAAATATTAATCCATGTTTTAACATTTCTGCAAATCCAGAACGCATTTGGTTTCCAGGTAATGTTTCTAAAAATAATGTATCAATAATTACGGCTTTGGGTTCTCTAATAATTCCTATTTGATTTTTTAGATTTCCTAAATCGACTCCATTTTTTCCACCTATTGATGCATCTACCATTGATAATAGAGTAGTGGGTATGTTTATAAAATCAATCCCTCTTTTGAAAGTACAAGCAATAAATCCACCAATATCTGTAATAACGCCTCCACCTAAATTAAGAATGATACTTTTTCTATCTCCTCCTAATTCAGTTAATGAATGCCAAATTTGTAAACACGTTTCTATGTTTTTATTTTCTTCTCCTGCTTCTAGCTCTATTATTTCGATTTCTACTTCTGTAGATAACATTGATAAAAATTTTGGTAGACAATGATTTGAAGTATTCTCATCAACTAGAATAAATATTTTCGAATAGTCTTTTGGAACTAGAATTTCAGATAAATATTGATATCCTTTTTCGTTAAAAAAAACGTGATAATTATTAGCTATAATAGTCTGCATTGTTTTTATTTTCAATTTATTGCAAAATAAGGCATTTTTTATTTAAAATTACAATGCTCTAAAGTATATTTGCATTCCAAATTAGTACTAAAAGATGGAAAAAATATTTAATAATACTGAGGTTGCTTTTTCATTAAAAAGTGATACTGAACTAGAAAGAGCTTATTTTTTATTTAAATTGATTGAGAGTCAGCCACTAGTTAGAATAGGAACTGCTGTTACAAATTTTGCTTTAAAAGCACATTTACCAGTTGAAGGTTTAATAAGAAGTACCGTTTTTGATCACTTTTGTGGTGGAATAAATGAGAACGATTGTCTTTCTGTTGTTGATAAGATGTTTACAAAAGGAGTTTCTTCAGTTTTGGATTATTCAGTAGAAGGTAAAGAAGAAGAAGCTCAGTTTGATGCTGCTTTAGATATGACATTAAAGACAATTGAATTTGCTAAAGAACGTTTAGCTATTCCTTTTGCTGTTTTTAAGCCAACAGGTTTTGGTCGTTTTGCATTATATGAAAAATTAGGAGAAGGTAAATCATTATCTCCAGAGGAGCAGATTGAATGGGATAGAGTAGTAGCTCGATTTGATAAAGTTTGTAGTGTTGCACATGAAAAAGATGTAGCCCTGTTAATTGATGGAGAAGAAAGTTGGATGCAAGATGCTGCTGATGATTTAGTAGCTGAAATGATGAGAAAGTATAATAAAGAGAAGGCTATTGTTTTTAATACTTTACAAATGTATCGATGGGATAGACTTGATTATCTTAAAAAACTATACACTTTGGCTAAAGTTGATGGTTTTTACATAGGAATGAAGTTAGTTCGTGGTGCTTACATGGAGAAAGAAAATAAACGTGCAGAAGAAAAAGGCTATCCAACACCTATTTGTGCTAGTAAACAAGCTACAGATGAAAATTATGATGCAGCAGTTGTTTATATGTTAGAAAATATAGAGAAGATGGCTATTTTTGCAGGAACACATAATGAAAATAGTTCATATCGTTTGATGGAATTGATGGCCGAGAAAGGTATTGCTAAAAATGATGCTCGTATCTTTTTTGGACAATTATTTGGAATGAGTGATAATATTAGTTACAATTTAGCAGAGAGTGGTTATAATGTAGCAAAATACCTTCCTTTTGGTCCTGTAAGAGATGTTATGCCATATTTAATAAGAAGAGCAGAAGAAAACACTTCTGTTGCAGGACAAACAAGTAGAGAACTTGATTTGATTAAAAAAGAAAGAGCTAGAAGAAAGTTATAAAACTAAAAAATCCCTCATTTTGAGGGATTTTTTAGTTTATCATAAAAATTTATAATAGTTTTTAAAACTCTTTAAGTTTAATGTCAATTCCATTTGGATATTACAATGTTTGTATGGTGTAGGCTGTCCTGTTAAATGGAGTTGATAAAAGGCATATTTGAAACTAAAAATATTTCAAAAGGCTTTATTATTAATGTGGAAATTCCTTTAGCTTAATTTATAAAATGATACCCTTTTTCTATTGCTTTTAATATTAAATCAGGTGTTCTATTTACACCCATTTTTATCATCAATCTTTTTGTGTAATAATGAATTGTATTTAAGCTTAAACCTAATTCGTATGCAATTTCTTTTGCTGATTTAGCATTACAAATTAAAGTTAGTAACTGTTCTTCTCGTGGTGATAACTTTATTTTATCTCCCGATATATTGTATTCTAATAAAATATCAGAAACACTACTACTAACTCTATTCTTTAAAGGAAACTCTATTAAATTTTGAAAAACTTCAATGATTTCATCCATGCTTTCATGTTTTGTAACATATCCATTTGCTTCATATTTAAAAGAATCTGAAATTATTTTTGGTTCAACAGATGAACTTAAAATAATTATTTTTAATTCTTCTTTATTGTATCTTTTTCTACATTCCTTTAATACATTAATTCCATTTTCATCGTTAATATACATATCTAAAAATAAGAAATCTAATTTCTCATTTTGCAAAAGTGAAAACAATTTTTCTGAATTATTAAAAATATAAATTTTATCATATCCTAATTTCAAATTTAAATTTTCTTTTAACAATTCAGCAATTAAAGCATGGTCCTCTAAAATACCTATCTTCATTTTATTTTATCTTTAAATCTTTTCAATTTACATCTTTTTTTTAATAAAAAAAATATTTTCAAAAATGTCTTATTTTCCTTTCTAGGAGATTAACTTTTTAAACTTCCTTATTTTGAGTATTTGCTAAAGTAATTTATATTCTTGTGTGAGAAGTGTTTTGATCTTGTATATTAGTTTCTAATTTGAATAAAATTTGTCTTTCATCTATTAATATTTCATTCATATGGTCTATGACTACTTTAGGCCTTACTGGATGATTATTATATTTAGATATTTACAATTATGCACCATAATGATTTGTAATTTGGCATTTTTTTATTATTATGAACTTTAGAATCTTAAAAATGTAAACTTTGGTTTTTTATAGAATCATTTTTAGTCATTATATTTTTTGAAGTATTTAAAACATAAAAATCTTTATTTTTATTTCAATAATTAGGATTTTTCTATTTTTAAAATTAATATAGTTTATTATATTAATTTTAATATAATGTTACTAAAAAACTTTAAGTTAAAGGTAAAAAAAAACACTCCATTTGGAGTGCTTTTTGTGGGCGATGAGGGGTTCGAACCCCCGACCCCCTCGGTGTAAACGAGGTGCTCTGAACCAGCTGAGCTAATCGCCCTAATAAATTGCAATGTTTAATTCCGTATTGCGAGTGCAAATATACAAGCTTTATTTATATCTGCAAGCTTTTTAATGAAAAAATTATTTTTTTTCTATTTTTTCTAAAAGTACTTTTGAACTGTAATTTATTACAGTAACGCTAATGTTTTCATCCTTAGTTGTTTTTCCTTCAATAAGGTATATTTTTCCATTTTTATAAGGCTTATTACTTTTTGAAAAATCTACATCTCCATATTGCAATGTTTTCTTTATATCTTCCAAGCTTATCCAATTTTCATTTAAAATTGTTTTTACTTCTGATGAATAATCTAATGGTTTATTTCTTAGTTCTTTTAAAACACGACAGTTTGGTAAGTAACAAAATTCAACTCCTTTAGCATCGGCTTTTGCTCCTAAAAACTTAATAACAAAAAATATTCCTAATAATAATCCAAATAAATAATAGGCTAGGCGAAATTTTAATTTCATTTTATTTTATTTTATTTTTTGCAAATATAGTATTTTTTGAATCGGCATTGACTATAGGAATATTGTCCTTTTTATACAGGATTTACTAATTAACAAAATATTATGAAATACTTTTAGAATACAATAAGATTAATATCTCGATATTCAAGATTAAACCAATCTGCAATAGATTTATTAGTTAAAAGACCATGATAGAAATAAATTCCATTTTTGAGCCCTCTATTGCATCGAATAGCACTTTCAATTCCTCCATCTTCTGCTATTTGAAGTAAAAAAGGTGTAATAATATTACTTATTGACATTGATGCTGTTTTAGAATAGCGAGAAGGAATATTTGGAACACAATAGTGAATAATATTATTCTTTATAAATGTAGGTTTTTCATGAGTTGTAATTTCAGATGTTTCAAAACAGCCACCAGTATCAATACTTACATCAACTATAACAGCTCCTTTTTTCATGTGTTCAACCATAGTTTCAGTAACAACAATAGGAGTTCTATTTTTACCTCTCATTGCTCCAATAGCTACATCACATCGTCTTAATGCTTTTAAAAGTGCTTTTTCTTGAATGGTTGATGTAAAAATACGTTGGTGTAATGCATTCTGAAGTCGTCTAAGTTTTGTAATAGAATTGTCAAAAACTTTTACACTTGCACCTAATCCGATTGCTGTTCTAGCAGCATATTCTGCTACGGTTCCTGCTCCAAGAATTACAACTTCTGTAGGTGGAACACCTGTAATATTTCCAAATAAAAGTCCTTTTCCTATATTTTGATTAATCATTAATTCAGCAGCAATATGTATTGATGCAATTCCTGCAATTTCTGATAATGATTTTACTGCTGGATAAGACCCATCTTCATCTTTAATGAATTCAAATGCTAATGCTGTTATTCTTTTTGTAGCTAATGCTTCAAAATAAGCTTTCCTTTGAGTCTTTAATTGTATTGCAGAAATGATAATTGTTTGTGGGTTCATCATTTCGATTTCAGGTAGAGTAGCAGGTTCTACTTTTAAAATCATAGGACAACTGAAAACTTTTTTAGTATCGTTTGTAACTTCTGCTCCAGCTTCAGAATAATCTTTATCACTATAACTAGAACTTTCTCCTGCTCCAGCTTCAATCATAACTCTATGTCCATGAGAAGTCATAGAACTAACAGCATCTGGTGTTAAGCAAATGCGTCTTTCTTGATAAGCTGTCTCTTTGGGAATTCCAATAAATAAATCACTTTTATGGGTAATAATTTCCAATTTCTCTTCCTGAGGTAGCAACTGCATTTTTGAAAACGGACTGTATATTGACATGATAGGTTAATGTAAAGTTGAGCCAATTTAGGGATTTTTTTGATAAGAGAAAATAGATGATTAAGAAAAGAATCAATATTTTTATCAACTCTTTATATTTCTATTTAATTCTTTAAAACTAATGTTCTAGATTTATCATTGTTTAACTTTAGATAAATCGCAGCATGATCTATAGGAATAAGATTTGGGGTTTTTTCTGGCCATTCTATAAAACACCAATTTCCTGAATAAAAATATTCATCAATTCCCATATCATAAGCTTCTACTTCACTATTTAATCTATATAAATCAAAATGATAAACTATTTCACCATTTTTAGTTTCATATTCGTTTACTAATGAAAATGTAGGGCTACTCGAATTAGATTGCACTCCTAATTCATTAACTAAAGCCTTAATTAGAGTAGTTTTTCCAACGCCCATTTCGGCATGAAAAGTAATTACTTTTTTTAATAAAGGTGTTTCTAGTATTTGTTTTGCAACATTCTGTATTTCTTCAAGAGTAAAGTTTATATTCATTTGTAGCTTGGTTTTAAATAAATAAAAAGGTTATTGTCAAAATTATTAAATAAGAGACAATTTACCTTTTTATTTACTAAATATTGTTATTTAGGTTCAAAAACTAAAAACGGAATAATCATTTCTTCTAAGGAAATTCCTCCATGTTGATAGGTATTTCTATAGTAACTTACATAATGATTATAGTTGTTTACATAAGCTAGAAATAAATCATTTTTTGCAAAAATAAAAGAACTACTCATATTTAATGCTGGCAATCCTATTTTTTTAGGATCTTTCACTGCATAAACATCTTTATCTTCATAGGTTAAGCTTCTTCCTGTTTTATATCTTAGATTTAAACTTGTATTTTTATCTCCAATCACTTTTGAAGGGTTTTTACAGTTTATAGTTCCATGATCTGTAGTTATAATTAGTTTAAAACCTTGTTTTTGTGCTTGTTGGATAATATCTAGTAATGGAGAATTTTTAAACCAACTTACAGTTAATGAACGATATGCTTTATCGTCTGAGGCTAATTCTTTTACAACTTCCATTTCGGTTTTTGCATGAGATAGCATATCTACAAAGTTATACACAATTGTAGTTAAATCATTTCCTTTTAATCCTTTGAAGTTTTCTGCTAATTTTTTACCATCTTTAAAGTTAGTAATTTTATAATATTCTTGTTTAATATCTAACCCTAAACGTTTTAATTGTTCTGTTAAAAATTCACCTTCATATAAATTTTTCCCTCCATCATCAATATCGTTTTTCCAATATTGTGGAAACTTTTTTTCCATTTCTAAAGGTGTTAATCCTGAGAAAATAGCATTTCTAGCATATTGTGTTGCTGTTGGCAGAATAGAGTAGTAGCTTACTTCTTTTTCTAACTTATAATGATTATTTACAATGCCTTCAAAAGCTTTCCATTGGTCGTAGCGCAAATTGTCAATAACAATAAAAAGTATTGGCTTGTCTTTTTTTCTAATTTCAGGCGCAACTAATTCTCCAAATATTTTATGTGATAAAACGGGTTTATCATCAGTATTATCAAACCAATTTTCATAATTTCGTTCTATAAATTTTCCAAATTGGGTGTTAGCCTCAACTTTTTGACTTTCTAATATTTCAACCATACTTTGGTCTTCAATATTTTCAAGTTCCATTTCCCAATATACTAATCTTTTGTATAGTTCAATCCAATCTTCAAATGAATTTACCATTGCCATATCCATTGCAATTTTTCTGAATTCTTTTTGATAATCTAATGTTGTTTTTTCAGAAATTAAGCGAGAATGATCTAAATTTTTCTTTAAACTTAACAGTATTTGATTTGGATTGACTGGCTTTATAAGGTAATCAGCTATTTTAGAACCAATAGCTTCTTCCATAATATATTCTTCTTCACTTTTAGTAATCATAATTACAGGTACAGAAGATTTTTTTTCCTTTATTTCAGAAAGGGTTTCTAAACCACTTAAACCAGGCATGTTTTCATCTAAAAATACAATGTCAAAATTGTTTTCTTCAAACATATCAATTGCATCTTGACCATTATTGCATGTTGTTACTTCATAGTTTTTCTTCTCTAAAAATAATATATGTGGTTTTAATAAGTCGATTTCATCATCAACCCATAAGATTTTAATTTTATTCATTGTTATTCTATTTCTATGCAAGTTAATATATCTTCAACGAGAATGTATTAAAAATAGTATAAAGTTTTATTTTTTTATCTTATTTGTAATTACAAGGTTAATGACTAACTTACTAATTGTTTCATATTAAAAGAACTATGACTTACTATGTAATATTTAATTCCTACATTTGTTATCCTAAAATTTAAACTTGTGATTGAAACCAACAAATTAAAAATTTTTAATGATCCTATATATGGTTTTATAACCATCCCGAATACCTTAATATATGATTTAATACAGCATCCTTATTTTCAAAGGTTAAGGCGAATTTCTCAAATGGGAATGTCGTATTTAGTTTATCCAGGAGCACATCATACACGCTTTCATCATGCATTAGGATGTTTGCATATTATGCAAAAAGCCATTCAAACATTAAAATTTAAAGCCGTAAAAATTTCTGAAGAAGAAGAAAACGCTTTATATATTGCTATTCTTTTACATGATATTGGACATGGACCATTTAGTCATGCAATGGAACATAGTATTGTTGAAGATGTTCATCATGAAGAGTTGTCTTTATTATTTATGGAACAATTAAATAATGAGTTTGAAGGAAAATTATCTTTAGCTATACAAGTCTTTAAAGGAGAATATCATAGAAAGTTTATGTTACAATTAATTTCTAGCCAATTAGATATGGATAGAATGGATTATTTACGTAGAGATAGTTTTTATAGTGGTGTTGCAGAAGGAAATATTAATAGTGAACGTTTAATTCAGATGATGAATGTTCAAGATGATATATTAGTTATTGAAGAAAAAGGAATTTATTCTGTTGAGAAATTTTTAGTAGCTCGTAGATTGATGTATTGGCAAGCTTATTTACACAAAACTAGCGTTGTAGCAGAACTTACTTTGACTAAAATATTGAAAAGAGCAAAAGAATTAGCTCAAAAAAGTATTCCTTTAGAAGCTAGTAAACCTTTACAATATTTTATGAATAATAAAGTATCTTTAACTGATTTTAATAGAGCTATTTTAAACACATTTTCTCAATTAGATGATTACGATGTACTAAGTGCTATAAAAGCTTGGCAATTTCATGACGATTATGTTTTATCTACTTTATGTAAAATGATTATTAATCGTGATTTATTAAAAATTAGGATGCTAGATGAAAAACCGAATAAAGAAATTTTAAATTCTTATAAGAATATTTTATTAAAATCGCATCCATTAACAGAAAAAGAAATTGACTATTTTGTATTTAAAGGAAAAGTCAAAAATCAGGCATATAGTAAAGAAAGTGAGCCTATTAGAATATTGAAAAAGGATAAAACTATTGAAGATGTTGTTCAAGCATCTGACCAATTAAATTTAAAAGCATTATCAAAACCAGTGACAAAATATTTTATATGTTTTCCAAAAGTAGTTTTAGAAGTATAAGTATTTAATTAAATTTTATATTTTTGTCAGAATGAATTAGAGTCAGCTCTATTTTTTAGGAAAAAATAGAAAATATTTTTCCCTCTAAAAAAGGATAATTTTAAATAAAGTGAATGAAATTTACAGCAGAACAAATAGCAGGTATTTTAGAAGGAGAGGTTGTTGGTAATACTAATGCAGAAGTTTATAAATTAGCCAAAATAGAAGAAGGAACAGAAGGTTCTTTAACTTTTTTAGCAAATCCAAAATATATAAGCCATATATATACAACAAAGGCTACGATTACTATTGTTAATAAAACGTTTCAACCAGAACAAGAAATAAATACAACATTAATTAAGGTAGAAGATGCTTATAAGTCATTTTCAAAATTATTAGAATATTATAACCAAGTTAAATTAATGAAATCAGGAATTGAACAACCTTCAATGATTTCAGATAATGTGACGTATGGAGAAGGATTATATCTTGGAAGTTTTTGTTATATTGGAAAAAATGTTTCTATTGGAAAAAACGCAAAAATTTACCCCAATAGCTTTATAGGTGATAATGTCGTAATAGGTGATGATTGTGTATTTTTTGCAGGAGTTCGTATTTATTCGGAAACAATTATTGGAAACAATTGTACAGTGCATTCAGGATCAATAGTTGGTTCTGATGGATTTGGTTTTGCTCCACAAGAAGATGGAACTTATCAAAAAGTACCACAAATAGGTAATGTTATTATTGAAGATAATGTTGAGATTGGGGCTTGTACTACGATTGACAGAGCCACTTTAGGATCAACAATTATTAGAAAAGGAGTAAAATTAGATAATCAGATTCAAATTGCACACAATGTTGAAATTGGAGAAAATACAGTAATTGCCTCTCAAACAGGTGTTGCTGGGTCAACTAAAATTGGTAAAAATTGTATGATTGGCGGTCAAGTGGGAATTGTAGGTCATATTACTATAGGAGATAATGTTAAAATTCAAGCCCAATCTGGAATAGGAAAAAGTTTACAAGATGGAGAAGTAGTTCAAGGAAGTCCTGCTTTTAATTATGCTGATTTCTCTAAATCATACGTGCATTTTAGAAATCTTCCAAAAATAGTCTCTGATTTAGAAAAAATAAAAAAGAATAACTAAATTTTACAATAATCATGGTTAAACAAAAAACCATCGCTAGCGAAATTTCATTAACTGGAGTAGGTCTTCACACTGGTCAAGAAGTAACAATGACATTTAAACCAGCACCTATTAATAACGGCTATACTTTTGTAAGAGTTGATCTAGAAGGTCAACCTATTATTGAAGCAGATGCCAATTATGTAGTGAATACACAAAGAGGAACAAACCTAGAAAAAAGAGGTGTTAAAATTCAAACATCTGAGCATGTATTAGCTGCTTTTGTAGGATGTGATGTAGACAATGTAATCATTGAATTAAATGCATCTGAACCACCAATTATGGATGGTTCATCTAAATACTTTGTAGAAGCAATTGAAAAAGCAGGTATAGTTGAGCAAGATGCCGAACGTAAAGTATTTGTTATAAAAGATGTTATTTCTTATACAGATGAAGTTACAGGTAGTGAGATTACAATTATTCCAAGTGATAACTACAGCGTTACTGCTATGGTAGACTTTGGAACAAAAGTATTAGGAACTCAAAACGCTAGTATTAAAAATATTAGTGAATTCAAATCTGAAATTTCTAATAGTAGAACATTTAGTTTTCTACATGAATTAGAAATGTTATTAAATAATGGTTTAATAAAAGGAGGAGATTTAAATAATGCAATTGTGTATGTAGATAAAGACATCTCTACAGAAACAATGGAAAATCTAAAAAAAGCTTTTAATAAAGAATCAATATCTGTAAAACAAAATGGAATTTTAGACAATCTAACATTACATCATCCTAATGAAGCTGCAAGGCATAAACTTTTAGATGTAATAGGTGATTTAGCATTAATTGGTACAAGAATACAAGGAAAGGTTATTGCTAATAAACCAGGTCATTTTGTAAATACTCAATTTGCGAAAAAATTATCTAAAATTATTAAAATCGAAGAAAGAAATCAAGTTCCAGTTTATGATTTAAACAAAGAACCTTTGATGGATATTCATCAAATAATGAAAATGTTGCCACATAGACCACCATTTTTATTAATTGATAAAATTTTAGAATTGACAGATAATGGAGTAGTTGGTTTAAAAAATGTTACAATGAATGAGCCATTCTTTGTAGGACACTTTCCAGATGCACCAGTGATGCCAGGTGTTTTAATAGTTGAAGCTATGGCTCAAACAGGAGGAATTTTAGTTTTAAGTACAGTTCCAGATCCAGAGAATTATTTAACATATTTCATGAAAATTGATAATGTTAAATTTAAACAAAAAGTATTACCTGGAGATACTTTAATTTTTAAATGTGATTTAATTACTTCTATAAGAAGGGGAATTTGTCACATGCAAGCAAATGCTTATGCAAACGGAAAATTGGTTGCAGAAGCAGAATTAATGGCACAAATAGTTAAAAAACAACAATAAGATTATGAATCAACCACTAGCATACGTTCATCCTGGAGCAAAAATTGCAAGAAATGTAGTTATAGATCCATTTACAACTATTCATAATAATGTAGTAATTGGAGAAGGAACATGGATAGGATCAAATGTAACTATCATGGAAGGTGCAAGAATTGGTAAAAACTGTAATATTTTTCCTGGAGCTGTAATTTCTGCTGTACCACAAGATTTAAAATTTGGAGGAGAAGATTCACTAGCTATTATTGGTGATAATACAACTATTAGAGAATGTGTTACTATTAATAGAGGTACAATTGCATCTGGTCAAACAAAAATAGGAGATAATTGTTTAATTATGGCAACAGCACATATTGCTCATGATTGTCAAATAGGAAATAACGCAATTATTGTAAATGGTGTAGCATTAGCAGGACACGTAACTGTTGGTAATTATGCAATTATAGGTGGATTAGCTGCTATTCATCAATTTATATCAGTAGGTGAACATGCAATGGTTTCTGGAGGTTCTTTAGTAAGAAAAGATGTACCACCATTCACAAAAGCAGCAAAAGAACCGTTATCTTATGTAGGTATTAATTCTGTAGGATTAAGAAGAAGAGGGTTTTCAACTGAAAAAATTAGAGAAATTCAAGATATTTATAGAATTTTATATCAAAAGAATTTTAATACAACACAAGCTTTAAGTATTATTGAAGCAGAAATGGAAGCAACACCAGAAAGAGATGATATTATTCAATTTATCAGAAACTCATCTCGAGGAGTAATGAAGGGTTATACTGGTAGCACAATTTAAAATTAAAAAAATAAACATAAAAAAATAAAATGGCAAGTACATCAGATATCAGAAACGGACTTTGTATCAAACACAATCACGACATTTATAAAATTATTGAATTTTTACATGTTAAACCAGGAAAAGGACCTGCTTTTGTGAGAACAAAGTTGAAATCATTAACAAACGGTAAAGTATTAGATAATACCTTTTCTGCTGGACATAAAATTGATATTGTTCGTGTAGAAACACATACTTTTCAATATTTATATGCTGAAGGTCAGGATTTTCATTTTATGAATACTGAAAGTTTTGAACAAATTACTTTAAATAGAGATGTATTAGACGCTCCAGATTTATTAAAAGAAGGTGAAAACGTAATGATTCAAATCAATACAGAAACTGATTTACCATTATCAGTAGATATGGCTGCTTCAGTTATTTTAGAAGTTACATATACTGAGCCAGGTGTTAAAGGAAATACAGCAACAAATGCAACTAAACCTGCTACAGTTGAAACAGGAGCTTCTGTAAATGTACCATTATTTATAAATGAAGGAGACAAAATTAAAATTGATACTGCTTCAGGTAAATACATGGAACGTGTATAAAAAAATATAATAGTAAAAGTGATTAATTTGTATATAGTTGATCACTTTTTACTAATCACTAATCACTCTTTATGAAGTTTAACAGGGAATATAACCTAAAAGAAATTGCGACATTAATAGATGCTAAATTTGTTGGTGATGAAAATTTTTCCGTTCTAGGGATGAATGAAATTCACGTAGTTGAATCTGGAGATATTGTATTTGTAGATCACCCTAAATATTATGATAAAGCATTAGAATCGGCTGCAACTATTATTTTGATAAATAAAGAAGTTGAATGTCCAAAAGGAAAAGCATTATTAATATCAGATGACCCTTTTCGCGATTTTAATAAATTAACAAGGCATTTTAGACCTTTTAAACATACAAATACTTCAATATCTGATTCTGCTATAATTGGAAAAAATACTATAATTCAACCGAATTGTTTTATTGGAAATAACGTTCAAATAGGTAACGATTGTATTATACATTCAAATGTATCTATTTATGACAATACAATTATAGGAAATAATGTTATAATTAGTGCAGGAACTATATTAGGCGCTGATGCTTTTTATTATAAAAAGCGTCCTGAAGGATTTGATCAATTATTATCATCTGGAAGAGTAGTAGTGGAAGATAATGTAGGAATTGGAGCATTATGTACAATTGATAAAGGAGTAACAGGCGATACAACCATAGGAGAAGGCACAAAAATTGATAATCAAGTACATGTAGGACATGATACAATTATTGGTAAAAAATGCTTAATTGCAGCTCAAACAGGTATTGCAGGTTGTGTAATTATTGAAGACGAAGTTACATTATGGGGACAAGTAGGAACAACTAGTGGAATAACTATTGGATCTAAAGCTGTTGTAATGGGACAAACTGGAGTTACTAAATCAATTGATGGAGGGAAAACCTATTTTGGAACACCTATTGAAGAGTCACGTGAAAAACTGAAGCAATTAGCTAATATAAAAAAGATACCTCAAATTTTAGATAAATTAAAAGGTAATGAAAAATAAAGAACTTATAAATATATTATACCTTCAAGACGGTATTAGAGATGCTGAAATTCTAAAAGAACTACTTAATGATGAAGTTGTTTTAGAATGGATTAGTTCTGATGGTATTTTAATTTTTAAAAAGGATGATATTATTACGCTAGCAAATGAGTTAAAAGCAAATTATAAAAAATCAATTATAGAAATAACTCATCAAGTTGAAGAAGGAAATCAAATAGCCATAAAATACGACCATAAAGTATCAACTATTGAAAATCCTGACGAAATAATGTTAATCGCTAAGTTCTTTGTTATTTGGGAATTTAAAGAGAATAAACTTTTTAAAGGCTCTCAAATAAGTCAACCTGTATAAAGTTGAAAAATAAAATCAAAAAAGTTCCTGTTTTTTTTACAAAAAACTTACTTTTGCAACACAATTTAAAAAATAATATAATAATCATATCATGAGTGTTTTAGTAAATAAAGATTCAAAAATAATAGTTCAAGGATTTACAGGAAGCGAAGGAACTTTTCATGCTTCTCAAATGATTGAATACGGTACAAATGTTGTTGGAGGTGTTACACCAGGTAAAGGAGGAACTACTCATTTAGACAGACCTGTTTTTAATACAGTAGAAGAAGCTGTAGTTAAAGCAGAAGCAAATACTTCAATTATTTTTGTACCACCTGCATTTGCTGCAGATGCAATTATGGAAGCTGCTGATGCAGGAATAAAAGTAATTATTTGTATTACAGAAGGAATTCCTGTTGCAGATATGATTAAAGCTTATGATTATATCAAATCAAGAGATTGTCGTTTAGTAGGACCAAACTGTCCAGGAGTTATTACACCAGAAGAAGCAAAAGTTGGAATTATGCCAGGTTTTGTATTCAAAAAAGGAAAAGTTGGAATTGTTTCTAAATCAGGAACATTAACTTATGAAGCAGCTGACCAAGTCGTAAAACAAGGTTTAGGTATTACTACAGCCATCGGAATTGGTGGAGATCCAATTATTGGAACAACTACAAAAGAAGCAGTTGAATTATTAATGAATGATCCAGAAACAGAATGTATCATCATGATTGGTGAAATCGGTGGACAATTAGAAGCAGATGCTGCTCGTTGGGTAAAAGCTGATGGTAACCGTAAGCCAGTTGTTGGTTTTATCGCTGGAGAAACAGCGCCTAAAGGAAGAACAATGGGACATGCTGGTGCAATTGTAGGTGGTGCTGATGATACTGCGGAAGCTAAAAAACGTATCATGAGAGAAAATGGAATTCACGTTGTAGATTCTCCTGCTGAAATTGGTAAAAAAGTGAAAGAAGTTTTAGGATAATTATAAAACTGATTTTAAATATAAAAAAACCTGTTTATAAACAGGTTTTTTTTATGTCTAATTTTATCCCTTATATGTTTTAAGAACTAAAAAGCAAATTAAATATATCATTATCATAACATAAAAAGATTAAGTGTTAACTATTTCATTATTCTGTTTTATAAACTTTAAATTATTAATATATTTGGCTTTCATTAATAACAAACTAAAATGAGACTATTAGAAGGAAAAGTAGTTATAATTACTGGTGCTAGTCGTGGTATTGGTAAAGGAATAGCAGAAATTTTTGCTAAGAATGGTGCAAATGTAGCTTTTACATATAGTTCTTCAGCTTCATCAGCGCAAGAACTAGAAAATGAATTAACCTCTTTAGGTGTTAAAGCAAAAGGGTATCAATCAAATGCTGCAAATTTTGATGAATCACAAAAATTAGTTGAAGATGTTCTAACAGATTTTGGAACAATCGATATTTTGATTAATAATGCAGGTATCACAAAAGATAACCTGTTAATGAGAATGAGCGAAGAAGATTTCGATAAAGTAGTTGAAATCAACTTAAAATCTGTTTTTAATATGACAAAAGCTGTTCAAAAAACAATGTTAAAAAATAGAGCAGGTTCTATCATAAATATGAGTAGTGTTGTAGGAGTAAAAGGAAATGCAGGTCAAGCAAACTATGCTGCTTCAAAAGCAGGTATGATTGGTTTTACTAAATCTATTGCTCTAGAATTAGGCTCTCGTAATATTCGTTGTAATGCAATTGCTCCTGGATTTATTGAAACAGAAATGACAGCTAAATTAAACGAAGATGTTGTTAAAGGTTGGAGAGAATCAATTCCATTAAAAAGAGGTGGTTCGCCTGAAGATGTTGCAAATGTATGTGTATTCCTTGCTTCAGACATGAGTGCATATGTAACAGGGCAAGTTATTAATGTAGATGGAGGAATGTTAACATAAAAGTTAGACTCTACAATAATAGAAACATTATATGACCACAAGCACTATTTTACTTCTTATTTTATCAGTATTTATAGCTGCTGGTTTGTCTTATTTCCAATATTATTATAAAGCTAGAAATAAATCAAAATTAAGTTTATTTCTAGCTTTTTTACGTTTTTTAGCCTTATTTGGAGTTCTTTTACTATTGATAAATCCAATTATAACTAGAAAATCATTTGAAATTAAAAAAACACCATTACCCATTGTTATTGATAATTCTGAATCAATAAAAGAATTGAATGATTCTAATCTTAAAACTGATTTTTATACTAAGATAAGTGAAGATAAAGCCTTAAATCAAAAATATGATATTCAATTATATTCTTTTGATGAAGAATTTAAAAACTTAGAAAAATTAGATTTTTTAGGAAAGCAAACTTACATTGATAATGTGGCTAAAAATCTAAAACAACTTTACAGAAACACAAATTATCCAGTAATTTTATTCACCGATGGAAATCAAACAAAAGGGAATGATTATGTATATAGTTTTCAAGATAATTCATCTGTTTTCCCTGTTGTTTTAGGAGATACAACTTCTGTTTTTGACTTAAAAATCAATCAAATCAATGTAAATAAGTATGCTTTTCTAAAAAATAAATTTCCTGTAGAAGTATTTCTACAATATAATGGAAATGAATCCTTAACAACAACTTTTTCAATTCAAAATGGAAACCAAATTATTCATAAACAAAATGTTTCCTTTTCAGCTAAAGAAAAAGCAAAATCAATTCAAGTATTATTAGATGCTTCAAGTATTGGAGTTCAAAAATATAAAGCATCAATAACTTCATCAATACAAGAAAAAAACAAAATTAATAACAGTAAAAATTTTGCTGTAGAAATCATTGATCAAAGAACTGAAATCGCTATTATATCAGATAATAATCATCCTGATTTAGGAACTTTAAAAAGAAGTATAGAAGTTAATGAACAACGTAAGGTAAATATATTTAAACCAAACGAAATCAAAAACTTACTAGATTATAATATTTTGATTTTATACCAACCCAATTCTACTTTTAAAGGAATTATTGAGCAAAATAAATCCGTTCAATTAAGTACATTTATTATAACAGGAACAAATACAGATTTTAATTTTTTAAACCAAAATCAATCTGATTTTACTTATAAAATGTTAAGGAAAAAAGAAAATTATTTTGCCAAATACAATTCTGGATTTAATCTTTTTTCACAAGATAATATTGGTTTTAGCTCTTTTTCACCACTAGAAAATAGTTTTGGAACGATTACTCCAAAAACAACAATTACAACTTTTTTAGATGCAACTATTCGAAATATTGAAACAGGAAACCCATTATTAGCTTTTGTTGAAAACGGAAAACAAAGAAAAGCATATTTGTTTGGTGAAAATATTTGGAAATGGAGAATGGAAACATATCTGAAGAAAAAATCTTTTAATGATTTTGATTTATTTATAGATAAATTAATTCAATATTTAAACTCAAATTCATCCAAAAAATCCTTAGTTGTTGACTATGAAAGTTTTTATAATTCAGGTGAATTAATAGAAATAACAGCTCAATATTTCAATAAAAATTATGAGTTAGATGAAAATGCTCAATTAACAATACAACTCACTAATAAAGAAACGAAAGCTACAAAATCATATAATTTTTTAAAATCAAACTTAGATTACAAAGTAGCATTTGATAATTTAGAAAAAGGAACTTATAATTTCACTGTTAAAGAAAAAGAATCAAACAGCTCTTTTTCAGGTAGTTTCGAAATATTAGAATTTGATTTTGAAAAGCAATTTGTAAACCCTGATAGAACAAGACTAGAACAATTGGCTATAAATACAGCAGGAAAAGTCTATTATCCAAATCAATTAGATATGCTAATTAAATCATTAAAAGATACTGATAAATATCTACCTATTGAAAAAGAAATAATTAAAAAAACACCATTAATTGATTGGAAATGGTTATTAATTTTTATTGTTGCTTTACTTTCAATAGAATGGTTTACGCGAAAATATAACGGATTGTTATAATTTTTGATACAGTTTGTTTTTTAATGAATAAGTTGCAGTTTGATAAAAAGAAGTACATTCTTTAGTTAAATCATTATTGCTAACCTTCATTAATTTCTCTTCATAATATATATTAAAACTTGAAGAAACTTTAGAATTCTCAAGTTGTTTTAAGCTAAATTATTTAGATTCTTTTACAGGAGAAATAATAGTTAAAACATCATTCTTTATATAACCTAAATCCTGACAAGTTGCAATAAAAGTAATTAAACCAATACTAATGGAACAACTTGATAAGATTCCATTATATTTCCAATTACAGTATTAGCATAAATTGAATAATCTACTGCAATAAAATTATAACGCACACCAAATTCATTCCAAAAGAAAAATTAACTAACCATATTTTGAATCATTATTAAAACAAATAGTTATTGAATTTAAAATTTGATAAAAATAATAAGTACAACCATAGAAAAATCCTCAAGATAAAATTAATTATTAAATAAAATATAAGAAGATTTTGAAATGGTGTAAGATGTTTATGCATAGTGATTTAAATATAAATTCAAATTTATTATTGTATTTTATCACTATCTTAAAAATCACTTAATACATTCTTAAGTTTCGCTTAATTTATGTTTTCCAAAGCAACAAAGTCTTAAAAAAAGAGTTTAATTTGTGTAAATAAATTTATAGTATATGAAAAAGATAGTATTAATTTTAATCATGCTTATTTCAAATTTTAGTTTTTCTCAAGATTGGAAGTATAATTTTGAAGAAGCAAAAAAAATTGCTGAAACTGAAGGTAAGGATATTGTAATGGTATTTTCAGGATCAGACTGGTGTGCTCCTTGTATAAAACTAGATAAGCAAATATGGCAATCTGAAGAATTTAAAAAAGAATCTTCTGAAAAATGGATTTTAGTAAAAGTAAATTTCCCAAGAAAAACAGCAAATAAACTATCTGAAGAACAAATGAATCATAATAGAGAATTAGCTGAAAAATATAATAACGAAGGAAGTTTCCCACTAGTAATTTTATTAAACTCAAAAGGGAAAGCGCTAGGAAAGGTAGGATATAAAAATGTGAGTCCAAATGAATATATTAAAATAATTGAATCCTTAAAATAAATATAGTATTGATTTCTTTTTATCATTTTTAATGCTTTACACAAAATATGGATACAATACGAGGCAACCTTAAAAGTAAAACTATTTTTTTATTCTTAATTCTCATTTCTAACTACTTGAGTGGACAAATAGTGCATAAAAAGAAAGCTTCTCTATTAGGAAGTCCTTTTGAAATTATTGTAGTTGCAATGGACTCCGTTGAAGGAAATCAATACTGTGATTTAGCTATTAACGAAGTTAAAAGAATTGAAAATTTAATTTCAGATTGGATTCCATCATCTCAAATATCAAGAGTAAATCAAAATGCAGGAATACAACCTATTAAAGTTGACAATGAAGTCTATGATTTAGTTGAAAGAGCAGTGAAAGTTTCTAAACTAACAAACGGTGCCTTTGACATAAGTTATGCCTCAATGGATAAAATTTGGAAATTTGATGGAACAATGAAAGTAATGCCTACAAGTGACGAAATAAAGAAATCAGTTGAACGAGTAGGATATCATAAAATCATTCTAGATAATAACCATAAAACTATCTTTTTAAAGGATAAAGGGATGAAATTAGGTCTTGGAGGAATAGGTCAAGGTTACATAGCTGATAAAATTAAGTTTTTACTACAAGAAAAGGGATGTACATCTGGAATTGTAAATGTTTCTGGAGACATTAATACTTGGGGTTATCAATTAGATGGGAAACCATGGACTGTAGCTATTGTGAATCCTTTAAACAAAAATAAAGTTTTTGCTACTTTTCCTCTCATTGATAGCGCAGTAGAGACCTCTGGAAATTATGAAAAATATGTTACTTTTAATAAGAAAAGATACTCACATATTATAGATCCAAGAACAGGTTATCCAGCTTCAGGAATTATAAGCGTATCCGTTTTTGCAAAGCAAACTGAAATAGCTGATGCAATTGCAACAGGAGTTTTTGTTCTAGGAGTAGAAGTAGGCTTAAACCTAATTAATCAAATTAATGGAATTGAATGTATCATTATAGACGATCAAGGAAACATACATTATTCAAAAAACATTGATCTAAAACAACAATAAAAATGAAAAAGATAATAATCATTATAATTTTTGGAATATCTAGTTATTCATGTAACACAGTCAAAGAATATGATAAACAATATATCAATGACCCAGATATGAAACTGTCAGCAAAAATAACCGAAAGATTTGAAACTAATTTTCAAGTATATCGTGAAGCTGCGGCTGGAGCCAATGGAGGAAAAACAGGTGGAGGTTGTGGATGTAATTAATAACACGTATGAAAAATAAAATTGTATTATTTTTGTGCTTAATCAGCTTATTTTCTTTTTCGCAAGAAAAAGACTCTACTAAAATAACTTATAAAAAACGAGTATTAGAAAGTATTGAAGTTGATTTTTTAGCTAGCTATTATAAGCAAGATGGAATACATTCGGCAGTTTCTGGAGGAAAAGGTATGGAAGATTTAACAGATATTACTCCTACAATTGTAGTAGCTGTTCCATTAAATGATGATGATGTCTTAACTGTAGATGTAGGAATCTCTGCTTATTCATCAGCATCTTCAGGAAATATTAACCCTTTTGATAGTAATACACCTAGTCCATGGCAAGCTTCCTCAGGAGCATCTGCGCAAGACGCTCTAACTACATTGGTTCTTAATTATAGCCATAGCTCAGATGATAGGAATACTATTTGGAATGGACATATTTCAGGCTCTATTGAATATGATTATTCATCAATAGGTTTTGGAGGTGGATTAACTAAACTTTTTAATGATAAAAATACAGAAGTAAATCTATCTGCAAATGTTTATTTAGATACATGGAGTCCAATTTATCCAAAAGAACTACAAGATTTTGTATCAAACGGAAATAATTTAAATGGCGGGATTTTTAATAATTTTACTATTACAGGGAACACTATTTATAATCCAGAAAAATTCTCATTTCATGAAAAGAAAAACAGAAATTCTTATGCAGTTTCACTAAGTTTCTCTCAAATATTAACCAGAAAACTCCAATTTTCATTATTTTTGGATGTATTACAGCAGCAAGGATTATTATCAACACCATATCAAAGAATTTATTTTTCAGATATTGACGATTCTTTTATAAATGAATTTCAATTAGCCGATGACATTGAACGCTTACCAGACACTCGTTTTAAACTACCAATAGGAACAAGGTTAAATTATTATATTAATGAGCGCTTGGTTATCCGAACATATTATCGTTATTATACAGACAATTGGGATATAAAATCACATACCGCATCTATAGAATTACCAGTTAAATTGTCAGATAGATTTACAGTGTTTCCAATGTATCGCTATTATACACAAAATCAATCGAAATATTTTGCACCTCATGAAGCACATTTATCAACAGAAAAATACTATACTTCTGATTATGATTTATCTACTTTTGATGCTAATCAATATGGATTTGGAGTAAACTATACAGACATTTTTACAAGCGCTAAAATTTGGAAATTTGGAATTAAAAATATCGATTTGAGATATAATTATTATAAAAGAAGTGATGGTTTAGATGCTAATATTATTTTTTTTGGGATAAAATTTGTTCAATAATAACTTTTATATGCATATTTTAATCATTGAAGACGAAAAAGGAATTGTTAATTTTCTAAAGCAAGGTTTAGAAGAAGAAGATTATACTGTTTCTTACGCAATGAATGGGAAAGAAGGACTTGAAAAAGCACTTTCTTTACCAGTTGATCTAATTCTTTTAGATTGGATGTTGCCAATGATGAACGGAATTGATGTTTGCAAAGCAATACGTATTGAAAATTCAACAGTACCAATTATTTTTTTAACAGCAAAAGATACAGTTCAAGAAACAATAGAAGGTTTAAAATCAGGAGCTAATGATTATATTAAAAAACCATTTAGTTTTGAAGAACTATTAGAAAGAATTAAAATCCATTTTAGAGATAAAAAAGAACTTAAAAATCTTACTCTCGGAAATATTACATTGAATAAGAATAAGTTTCAGGTTTTTGTTGATAATACAGAAGTGTATTTAACCCAAAGAGAATTTGAATTATTAGAATATTTAATTAAAAATAAAGGAACTGTTTGTGCTAGAAATAAAATTATAGAAGATGTTTGGAACATCCATTTTGAATATGATACTGGAGTTATAGATGTTTTTATGAATGCTATTCGTAAAAAACTAAACCTTACTAAAGATCAAGAACTTATAAAAACAATTAGAGGTGTTGGATATATAGCAAATGAATAATATTTTTCCTTTTTCTTTTAAAAATAGAATAGCCTTTAATTATTTAGTAAGTGGCTCTTTTTTAATTGCAATTGTTTTTCTGTTTATTTATTCTATAGTAAGATATAGTGTAAACCAACATATAAATGATGAAATTAAGGACGAACTCTATAAACATTTAGATGACGTTAAAATAGATATTAATAATACTTACTTAATACAAGTTGATCAATGGAGAGCTCGCGAACATAACTCTATTAAAGTTAATCCCGTTTTTGTTGAATTCTATGATAATAATAAACAAGTAATTGATAAATCACCAAATCTCAATAATTCAAACCTTAAACTTTTAAACGAATCATTTAATGACCAATTTATAAACTCTTCTTTAAATGGAGTTCCTTTAAGACAAACACAAAAAGAAATATTAAACAAAAATGAAAAAGTAGGATATATTGTTATTGCAATGTCTTTAGAAGACTTTGAAATTGTTGAAATCCTTAAAGATATTTTACTCATTTCATTTCCTATAATTCTTATAGTTCTGTTCTTAATTGCACGATTTTTTGCAGGAAAAAGTATAAAACCAGTAAGCGCAATCATTAAAACTTCAAAAGAAATAACAAAAGATAATTTAAAAACAAGAATACCATTACCTCAAAATAAAGATGAATTATACATACTTTCTGAAGACATTAATAACCTATTAGATCGAATTGAAAATGCAGTTGAACGAGAAAAACAATTTACTTCAGATGCATCTCATGAATTGAGAACACCTTTAGCTGTTATAAAAGGAACCATGGAAGTTTTAATTCGAAAACCTAGAAATCAAAGTGAATATGAATCAAAAATTAATTTTTGCATTTCAGAAGTTGATCGATTAAATCACATGGTAGATCAATTATTACTTTTAGCCCGATTTGAAAATCAAAAACAAAATTTAAAAGTAGAAAAAATCTACCTTAATGCGCTGGTTTTAGATATTTTATCACGATTTTCACACGATATCAAAGAAAAAGATATCTCAATTAAGACAAAATTTAAAGAAAATTTCTATACAAAATCAGATAGTTATTCATTAGATATTATTTTTAGTAATTTAATCTCAAATGCAATCAAATATTCAACAAAAAAGTCTAATTTGGAGATTCTTTTATTAAAAGAAAACAACACTATAAATTGTGTTATTAATGATTCTGGAATAGGAATAGATGAAACAGATTTAGATAAAATTTATAACTCATTCTATAGAGCTAATACAACATCACATCCTGAAATAAAAGGAACTGGTATTGGTCTTTCAATTGTAAAAAGACTATGCGATTTATTAAATATTAAAATTGCAATTAGCAGTAAAAAAAATATTGGAACATCAATTATATTAACATTTATAAAATAAAAATATGAATCAAGCACATTTACACATGTTATTCAATCATTTTCCTATAATTGGATTATTCTTTGGAATTGGAATTTTAACTTATGGAATTATTAAAAAACAAACTATACTGATTAATACTGCTTATGTCATTTTTATTATTTGTATGATAATGGGAAAAGCAACAATGATGACAGGTGAAGGAGCTGAAGATATTGTAGAAGAATTAGGTATTTCACATAAAATTATCCATGAACATGAAGAACTAGCTGAAGGATTTATGAAAGTACTTTATGGATTAGGATTATTTTCAATTGTAGGTTTAGTTTTAAATAAAAGAAAACATCCAAAAACAATTTATATTACATATATAGTACTTGTTCTATCAATAATTGCAGCTTTTTTGTCAAAATCTGTTGGAACTTTTGGAGGAGAAATTCGTCATACCGAAATTCGTGAAAATAATACTAATGATAACAATGAATAAATCTAAAGACGATTACCTAGATAATCATTACATTCATAGAAGTAATTGGCTTAGAGCTGCTGTTTTAGGAGCCAATGATGGTATTTTATCAACTTCAAGTATAGCAATAGGTATCGCAGCAGCTAGTACAACAAGAGAGTCTATTATTTTAGCAACTTTAGCAGGTTTAGTAGCTGGAGCTTTGTCAATGTCCGCAGGTGAATATGTATCTGTTTGTTCTCAAACAGACGTTGAAAAAGCAGATATTGAAAGAGAAAAATTAGAGTTAAAAGAAATGCCTGAAGAAGAATTACAAAGACTTGCAGAAATTTATCAAAATAGAGGATTAAAAAAAGAAACAGCATTACTTGTAGCTAAAGAATTAACAGAGTATGATGCATTAGGGACTCATGTTAGAGATGAATTAGGTATTAATGAAATTAATCAGGCAAATCCATTACAAGCAGCATTAGCTTCTGGTGCAGCTTTCACTTTAGGAGGTATTTTACCCTTCTTAGTAACACTTTTTCTCCCTTTAAAAGGTATGGAATATTATCTCTATGGTTTTGCAATATTTTTCTTAATTATTTTAGGAGCTTTGTCAGCAAAAACAGGTGGATCAAGTATTACTAAAGCCGTTTTAAGAGTCACTTTTTGGGGAACAATTGCAATGGGATTAACAGCAATGGTTGGATATTTATTTGGTGTAAATTTAGCATAAAGCTCATTTTAAATTATACCAATTAAAATAAAAATTTTATAAAACGCTTGTTTTTAATAAATTAATGTCTTTATATTTGCACTGTTATAAAACAACAAAAATGTTTACAAATAAATTACATCATCATCATCATTTAAACCACGCTCGAGCGAGGCAATGATGATTTTGTAATAATTCAAAATAATTATAAACCCGTTTGAGTATATCAAACGGGTTTTTTATTTCAAAAAGCAATAGTACGATATACTCAAATTATTTAAAAACAAACCATGAGTATCTTAAAAATTGCAATTCAAAAATCAGGTAGACTTTACGAAGAAAGTATCCAACTCTTAAGAGATTCAGGAATCTCTATTTACAATGGCAATGACCAACTAAAAGTAACGGCTTCAAACTTTCCTCTTGAAGTTTATTTTCTACGAAATTCTGATATTCCACAATATTTAATAGATGGAGTAGTAGATGTTGCTATTGTAGGTGATAATTTATTAGTTGAAAAAGCAAAAAACATTAAAGTAGCTGAAAGATTAGGATTTTCAAAATGCAAAGTTTCTGTTGCAGTTCCTAAATCGTTTAATTATCAATCAATTAATGATTTAAACGGATTAAGAGTTGCAACTTCATATCCAAATACAGTAATCGATTACTTTAATGATAAAGGATTAAATGTAGATATACACCAAATCTCTGGTTCTGTCGAAATTGCTCCAAACATTGGTTTGTCTGATGCAATTGTAGACATTGTTTCAAGTGGAAGTACTTTATTTAAAAATGGATTAAAAGAAGTAGAAATTATTCTTAAAAGTGAGGCTGTTTTAGCCATTTCACCAGAAATATCATTTGAAGCGTCACAATTATTAAATAAACTACAATTTAGAATTCAAGCTGTATTAAGATCAAGAAAATCAAAATATATTTTGATGAATGTGCCAAATAATAGAATAGAAAAAGTAAGTTCTATTTTACCTGTTTTAAAAAGTCCAACAATTATGCCTTTAAGTGAAGAAGGTTGGAGTAGTCTTCATTCCGTTATTGAAGAAGATACTTTTTGGAAAGTAATCGATCAATTAAAAGAAGCTGGGGCAGAAGGAATACTAGTTTGTCCAATAGAAAAAATGGTACTTTAAAAATATTAAAAACTTAAAAATCATGAATAAAATATACAATCCACAACCTGAAACTTGGTCATCAATATTAAAAAGACCAACTCAAACATTTGATGATATTGAAACAACTGTCAAAGGAATTTTTAAAGAAGTTCAACAAAAAGGAGATCAAGCCGTTCTAAAATATACATCGCTTTTTGATGGTATTGTTTTAGAAAACAATATTGTAACTAATGAAGAAATAGAAAATAGTTTAAATCTAGTTTCAGAAGACTTAAAAGAAGCTATTAAGTTAGCAAAATCTAATATTGAAAAATTTCATACAGCTCAAATATCAAGTAAAATCGAAATAGAAACAACAGAAGGAGTAATTTGTTGGCAAGAAAAAAGACCTATACAAAAAGTAGGATTATACATTCCTGGTGGTTCAGCACCATTGTTTTCAACTGTATTAATGTTAGCAATTCCTGCAAAAATAGCAGGTTGCAAAGAAATTATCTTATGCACTCCTCCTGACAAACAAGGAAAAATTAATCCAGCTATTTTATTTGCTGCTCAATTATGTGGTGTTACTAAAATATATAAAATAGGAGGCATACAAGCCATTGCAGCAATGACTTTTGGAACCGAATCTGTAGACAAAGTCTATAAAATTTTTGGACCAGGAAATCAATTTGTAACTATTGCAAAACAATATGCTACACAACTTGGCGTTGCTATAGATATGCCAGCCGGACCAAGTGAATTGTTAGTCTTTGCAGATGATTCAGCAGTGCCAAGTTTTGTGGCATCAGATTTATTAAGTCAGGCCGAACATGGAAAAGACAGTCAAGTTATTTTAGTTACAACATCACAAAATATTTTAAATGAAGTAGAAAAAGAAATATATAAACAATTAAAAAAATTACCTAGAAAAGAAATTGCAGAAATTGCAATAAATAATTCTGTACTAATTTTTTTAGGTTCTGATAAAAATGCCTTAGATTTAATAAATGAATATAGTCCAGAACATTTTATCATTTGCTCAAATAATGAAGATTACTTTATAAATGGTATAGAAAATGCGGGATCTATTTTTATAGGCAATTATACACCAGAAAGTGCAGGAGATTATGCTTCAGGAACGAATCATACGTTACCTACTAATGGATATTCAAAAAGTTATAGTGGTGTAAATTTGGATAGTTTCTTAAAAGCAATGACTTTTCAAAAAATTACTGAAAAAGGGATAAGTAATATAGGGAAAAGTATAGAAATAATGGCAGAAGCAGAAGGACTACTAGCACATAAAATGGCTGTAAATCTAAGATTGAACAAACAAAAAACAAACAAATATCAACCTTAAATTTCAATTAAATGAATTTAGAAAATCTTGTTAGAAATAACATTAAGAGTATGAAACCATATTCATCTGCCAGACATGAATTTAATGATGTAAAAGACAATTTAATCTTTTTAGACGCAAATGAAAACCCTTTTGAGAATGGAATGAATCGTTATCCAGATCCTAATCAGAGTGTTTTAAAAAAAATATTATCCAAAATTAAAAATATCGATTCAAAAAACATTCTTATAGGAAATGGTAGCGATGAAGTGTTAGACTTATTATTTAGAGCTTTTTGTGAACCTAATATAGATAATGTAATTACATTACCACCAACGTATGGAATGTATGGTGTTTTAGCCAATTTAAATGCAATTGAAAATAAAAAAATAATACTAGATGACTGTTTTCAACCCAATGTAAGTTCCATTTTAAATAGAGTAAATAAAAACTCAAAGATAATTTTTCTTTGTTCACCAAATAACCCAACAGGTAATACTTTTTCAGATGAAAGCATCTACACATTACTCAAAGAATTTAAAGGATTGGTAGTAATTGATGAAGCTTATATTGAATTTTCAGAAAAAGAAAGTTGGTTAAATCGTCTCTCTAAATTTCCAAACTTAGTTATTGTTCAAACGTTGTCTAAAGCCTATGGAATGGCAGGTTTAAGGCTAGGATTATTATATGCTTCTACAGAAATTATTGCTGTTTTAGAAAAAATAAAACCACCTTATAATATAAATATCGCTTCACAAAATTTAGCCATTGAAACCTTATTAAGTCCAAAATTTGAAGAAAGACTATCCATTATAAAATCAGAAAGAGAAAAAATAATGAAAGCGCTTGTTCGCTGCAAAATTGTTACTGAAATATTACCATCAGAAACCAACTTCATTTTGTTCAAAGTTGATAATGCAGCTTTTCAATACAATCAATTTTTAGAGAATGGAATTGTTGTCAGAAACAGATCTAGTGAATCATTATGTAGAAACTGTTTAAGAATTACCATTGGAACAGAAAAAGAAAATAAAAAAGTAATAGAGTTATTAAAAAATCTAAAAAATGTCTAAAAAAGTATTATTTATTGATAGAGATGGAACAATTATAAAAGAAACAATAGATGAACAAATTGATTCTTTTGAAAAAATGATTTTTTATCCTAAATGTATTCCTTATTTAAGTAAAATAGCAAAAGAATTAGATTATGAATTAGTCATGATTACAAATCAAGATGGATTAGGAACTTCCACATTTCCAGAAGATACATTTTGGCCTGTTCATAATTTTATTATGAAAACCTATGAAAATGAAGGTGTTATATTTAAAAAGGTGTTTTTAGATAAAACATTTCCTTATGAAAATGCAAATACTCGAAAACCAGGAATAGGATTGTTAACAGACTATTTTTCAAAAGAATATGATTTAGTAAACTCATTCGTAATTGGAGATCGCCTAACAGATGTAGAATTAGCTAAAAATTTAGGATCTAAAGCAATCTTTATAAATGATAATACAAATCTTGGCGTAGGAGAAATTTCTGTAAAAAGAGAAGAATTAGATCAGGTAATAGCTTTAGAAACAAATGATTGGCAGAAAATTTATGAGTTTTTAAAATTAGAAAACAGAACAGCTTCAATTACACGTAAAACAAATGAAACTAATATTTTAATCTATTTAAACTTAGACGGAACAGGTAAGAGTCAAAATAATACGGGTTTACCCTTTTTTGATCACATGTTAGATCAAATTGCTCGTCATGGCCAAATGGATTTAACTATCAATGTAACAGGAGATTTAGAAGTTGATGAACATCATACAATTGAAGATACAGCAATAGTATTAGGAGAAGTTTTTGCAAAAGCACTAGGGAATAAATTAGGTATTGAAAGATATGGATTCTGTTTACCAATGGATGATTGTTTAGCACAAGTAGCAATTGATTTTGGTGGGCGAAACTGGATAGTTTGGGATGCTGAATTTAAACGTGAAAAAATAGGAGAAATGCCTACTGAAATGTTTTTTCATTTTTTCAAATCATTTACAGATGGTGCAAAAGCTAATTTAAACATTAGAGCAGAAGGAACAAATGAACATCATAAGATTGAAGCTATTTTTAAAGCATTTGCAAAAGCAATAAAAGCAGCAGTAAAACAAGATACTGAAAAAATGATATTACCAAGTACCAAAGGAATGTTATAAAATGATATTAGAAATAAGTAGATAATTTTTGCTTATTTCTAGTACAAAAAAAGAAATCATGAAAATAGCCATTATAGATTATGGTGCTGGAAACCTTCAAAGCATTCTTTTTGCAATAGAAAGGATAGGATTTACTGCATTTGTAACAAAAGATTGGAATTTAATAAAAACAGCAGATAAAGTAATTTTTCCAGGAGTAGGAGAAGCAAGTAGCGCTATGGAAAAATTAAAAGAAAACGGACTTCATATCTTAATCCCTACATTAAAACAACCTGTTTTAGGAATTTGTTTAGGCATGCAGTTAATGTGTAGAACTTCAGAAGAAGGAAATACAACAGGATTAGGAATTTTTGATGTAGATATTATAAAATTTTCAAAAGAAGTAAAAGTACCACAAATGGGTTGGAATACAATTTACAATCTAAAAACAACTCTTTTTCAAGGAATTAAAGAAAAAGAATATATGTATTTAGTTCATAGTTTTTACGCTTCAAAATGCTCAAATACTATTGCTAATACTGATTATGATACTGAGTATTCTTCAGCATTACAAAAAGATAATTTTTATGGAGTACAATTTCATCCTGAAAAAAGTGGCGTTTTTGGAGAAAAAATTTTACTTAATTTTTTAAATCTATAACTCTCTCAATTTTTTAAAATATAAAAACAATGCGAATTATTCCAGCAATAGATATTATAGAAGGAAAATGTGTACGTCTTTCCAAAGGAGATTATAATACAAAAAAAATATACAATGAAAACCCTTTAGAAGTTGCGAAATCATTTGAAAATCATGGTATTCAGTATTTACACCTAGTAGATTTAGATGGTGCAAAATCTAACAGAATTATAAATTATAAGATTTTAGAACAGATTGCAACTAAAACTTCTTTAAAAATTGATTTTGGAGGTGGTTTAAAATCTAGTGACGATTTACGAATTGCTTTTGAAAATGGAGCTAATCAAGTAACAGGAGGAAGTATTGCAATTAAAAATGCTGAACTTTTTAAAAGTTGGATCCATCAATATGGAACTGATAGAATTATTCTTGGCGCTGATGTTACTAATAAAAAAATAGCAATTTCTGGTTGGTTAGAAGAAAGTGAGGAAGAAGTAATTCCATTTATTCAAAATTATCAAAAAGAAGGTATTTCCTATATCATCTGTACAGATATTGCAAAAGATGGCATGCTTGAAGGACCAAGTTTTGAATTATACCAAGATATTTTATCAAAATGTACTACTTCCAATGAAGTTGGAAAAATAAAATTAATAGCTTCCGGAGGAATTTCAACTTTTGAAGAACTACCGAAATTAGCTGAAATGGGATGTGAAGGAACCATTATAGGAAAAGCTATTTATGAAGGTAGAATCGCTCTAAAACAAATAGAAAACTATATAAGTAACTCGTAAAATGAGATACTATTACTTAGACTTCTTTAAATAACTAAAAAAATGCTTACAAAACGGATAATTCCTTGTTTAGATATAAAAAATGGACGTACAGTAAAAGGGATAAACTTTATCGATTTAAAAGATGCTGGTGATCCAGTAGAATTAGCCCAAAAATATTCAAGAGAAGGAGCTGATGAATTGGTTTTCTTAGATATTTCTGCTACAGAAGAAAGAAGAAAAACATTAATTGAACTTGTTCGAAAAGTTGCACAAACTATTAATATTCCATTTACAGTAGGAGGAGGAATAGCTTCTATTGAGGATGTAGCTACATTATTAAAAAACGGAGCAGATAAAATTTCAATTAATTCATCTGCTGTAAAGCAACCTGAATTAATAAATGAATTAACCTTAAAATTTGGAAGTCAATGCATCGTTGTAGCTATTGATGCAAAACAAATTAATGGAAAATGGATCGTTCACTTAGTAGGTGGAAAAGTTCCTACAGAAATTTGTTTATTTGACTGGGCAAAAGAAGTAGAAAAAAGAGGTGCTGGAGAAATTCTATTTACTTCAATGGATAATGATGGTACAAAAAACGGATTTGCAAATGAAGCTTTATCTAAATTATCAACTTTAGTAAATATTCCAATAATTGCCTCTGGTGGAGCTGGTTCAATACAACATTTTACAGATGCATTTATTCAAGGAAAAGCAGATGCTGCACTTGCTGCTAGTGTTTTTCATTTCAAAGAAATTGAGATTATAGCATTAAAGGAAGAATTAAAAAAGAATCATATTCCAATACGATTATAGAATGTTAACAAAAATTAAATTGCAAAACAATGAAATTGAATATTAAAGGACTAATTCCAGCCATAATACAAGATAATGAAACCAAAAATGTGCTAATGCTAGGTTATATGAATCAAGAAGCATTAGATAAAACATTAGAATTAAATAAAGTTACTTTCTTTAGTCGTTCTAAGAATAGATTATGGACAAAAGGAGAGGAGAGTGGTTATTTTTTAAATTTAGTTTCTATTAAAAATGATTGCGATAATGATACACTTTTAATTAAAGTAAATCCTGTTGGTCCAACTTGTCATACAGGTTTAGATACATGTTGGCAAGAGATTAACAATCAGGAGTTTGGTTTTATTACAAAATTAGAAGAGACTATTAAAAATAGAAAAGAAAACGCTGATTCAAATAAAAGTTATGTAGCTAGTTTATTTGTCAAAGGAATCAATAAAATAGCCCAAAAAGTAGGAGAGGAAGCTGTAGAAGTTGTTATAGAAGCAAAAGACACTAATGATGATTTATTTCTGTCCGAAAGCGCTGATTTATTATTTCATTATTTGATTCTATTACAGGCAAAAGGCTATCAATTAAATGATGTAGTAAATATTTTAAAAAGCAGAGAGAAGTAAAACAAGTCTGAATTTAATACCAAGTACTGTTTATAGTAAGATTACACAGAGGACTATGAGGAAAAACAGTTTTTCAACCGAATGAACAAGAAAGGTAGTAGCTTATGAAATACAACTTTTCTATTTAAAAATAGCATTTCTGCATTTTGATAAAAATTAAAGAAGTATTGTATCTAATTTTCTTATCTTTGCAGAAATATAAATAAATTTATGTTTATTCTATCCGTATAAATACCATATCGCAATTTTACTTCTCTAATCTTTGAGAAGACAGGGGACTTTTGACGACAGTGAATACTCAATTATCGTCAAATAATAAAGTACCTTGGTTCGATATGGAAACTTTCAATTTTATTCAATTAAATAGTTTTTATTAAAAAAATGTCAGTTCATCAGCACTTTGGAGAGTTGATGGGTGGACTATTCAAATAATTTTGAAAATGAATATTTATCCAAAAAATTTTGAACAAAAAATAGATTTTAATTCAATCCGAGAATATATTATAGAGAAGTGTTTAAGTCCGTTAGGAGAAGAAAAAGTGGCGGAAATGCAGTTCTCATCAGAATATGAAACTGTTAATAAATGGCTGGAACAAACCCATGAATTTTTACAGATTATCCAAAATAAAGAAGATTTTCCTACAGACTATTTCTTAGACATCCGAGCTTCTTTAAATCAAATAGACAAAGATATCACAGTTTGGTTTACAGAAACGGATATTCCTCTTTTGGCAAATTCAATGGAAACTATCGTGCACATAGTAGATTTTCTGAACAATAGTAATAAAATCGAGGACAGAGGTCCTAAATATCCTGAATTGAAAAAGTTGGCTGATGAAATAAAAGTATTTCCAACAATAGTTGAAAAAGCAAATAGTATTTTAGATAAGTCAGGTCAAATAAAGGATCATGCTTCTAAACTTCTTGCAACCATACGGAAGAATAAAATAGAGGCAGAGAAAGATATTACAAAAGCTGTATATGTAGCTGTTCGTAATGCACAAGCACAAGGAATAATAGCTAAGGACGTTCAAGGGGATATGAAAGGCGGACATTATGTAATTCCTGTCACAGCATCTAATAAAAGAAAGATAAAAGGTACTGTACGTGACAGTTCAAGTAGTGGAAAAACTTTTTTTATCGAACCCGAAGCTGTTGTAGAGGCTTCCAATCGACTGCGTGAATTAGAAAGTGAGGAACGCCGAGAAATTGCCCATATTTTAACTGAATTTACCAACTTCGTAAGGGGTGATATATCCGCAATTTTGCATTCTTATGAGTTTATGGCTACCATAGACTTTATACGTGCAAAAACATTGTTTGCAGTACGCATCAACGGATTAAAACCTATACTAGAGAATAAAACAAATATTGAGTGGAACGAAGCGGTACATCCATTGTTAGATATAACCTTGCGTAGAGAACACAAAAAAGTCCAACCATTGGATATTCATTTAACCAATACAAATAGAATATTATTAGTTTCAGGAGTTAATGCAGGAGGGAAATCACTTTGCTTAAAAACACTTGCACTATTACAGTATATGCTACAATGCGGTTTATTAATTCCTGTTCACAAAAATTCAAAAGCAGGTATTTTTGAACGCATATTTATGGACATTGGAGATGGGCAAAGTATGGAAAACAGCCTAAGCACATATACAGCACATTTAACAAATATGAAGTTTTTTGTTGAGAACAACAACGACAAGACCCTTTTGTTAATAGATGAGTTCGGAGGAGGGACAGAACCACAAATAGGCGGTGCAATAGCAGAGACACTACTTGACAAGTTCAATAGAAAAGCAAGTTTCGGGTTGATTACCTCACACTTTCAAAATCTCAAACATTTTGCTTATAATACAAAAGGAGTTATAAACGGAACAATGCTCTACGACACAGAGAATAATAAACCGTTGTACAAACTATCAATAGGTAATGCAGGAAGTTCATTTGCTATAGAAGTTGCCAGACGTATAGGTTTATCTGAAAACATCATTTCAGAAGCCTCAAAAAAAATTGGTGAAGACTTTATCAATATAGATAGTTTCTTGCAATCCATTGCCCGTGATAAATTATATTGGGAAACCAAGCGGAAAGAGATAGATAGTGAAATCGTTAAGTCAGAACCCACAATTTCCGAACCTATTAATGTTTCTAATACTGTTATTATAACTAACGAAACAAAAACAATGAAAATTGGGGATAGAATTATTTTGAAGGGACAGACCGCTGTTGGAACTATATTGGAGATAAAAGGTCATGAGGCTATCGTTGCTTTTGGAGCGATTAAAAGCAAGGTAAAATTAAACCGATTGATTTTTGAAACTAAATGATAAAATAGAAGAAACTGTATCACAGTTTGATACAGTTTCTTTTATATGACTATTCTGAAAACCAAATATTAAAATTTTTTAAAAAGAACAATATAAATGTAACCATTAAAATAATATAATTTTATAACGAAAATAAAAGGCTTTAATAGCCCTTTTTACTTATCCTATAATTCCGACAGAAGGTAAAATTGTTTAATCATTTTGAGAAGTATAAATTTTGTATATTTGCTATGAAATAACTGAAACGTACTGAATAACAAAGTAATCATCGTTATCAACTAAAAAGGATTTTTCTTAAAAATTTTAAAATAAAAAATGATTTCAAAAAATACTTTCGATTTTCTTAATCAACTTAACGAAAATAACAATAGAGATTGGTTTGCAGATCATAAAAGTGAATTTCAAAAAATAGATAAAGAAGCAAAATCTTTTTTCAATGAAATATATACCGATTTTCAAAAAGATGATAGTTTAGAAAAAATACAATTTTATCGTATTTATAGAGATGTACGATTTTCAAAAGATAAAACACCTTATAACAAACATTTAAGTGCTTCTTACGCTAGAACAAAACCAATGTTAAGAGGTGGTTATTATATTCGAATTGAAAATAATGCTAGTTTTGTAGGTGGTGGATTTTGGGAACCTAATACAGAAGATTTACTTAGAATTAGAAAAGAAATTGAATTAGATGCTTCAGAACTAAGAGAAATAATAAACGAATCTACTTTTAAACATTTTTTTGGAAAACTTGAAGGTGAAGAATTAAAGTCAGCTCCTAGAAATTTTGATAAAAACCATCCTGATATCGATTTGATTCGAAAAAAACAGTTTTTAGTATCGAGAAGCTTTACGAATGAAGAGGTTTTAGCTTCTAATTTTAAAGAAGAAATTATTGCTACTTTTAAAGCTATGCGACCTTTTTTTAATTATATGAGTGATGTATTAACTACCAATTTAAATGGTGAAAGTATTATTTAGTATACATTTCTTTTAATTTATGAATATCTAAATCATTTGTAATAAATAAAAAGTAGTTTTTTTGCCAAGATTGTGTTTTTTCTGCTTGTTTACTTGTAACATTTTCCCAAGGAGGATAAACTCTAAAAGCTCTTTTTCCTTCTTTTTCTCCATTTGAAATAATTTTTTTTTGGATTAAGATTGATTTTGGAAAAACAAACTGACCAAAATGTTCTTTATTGTAAGAATTAACAACAAAAAAATCAAACATATCATTTTCATGATAAGGTATAATCGGACCTAAATCACTTCTTTTCCAAAAAGTAACAAATTGTCCAACTTTTTTAGGAGTTATTTTAGATTTCCTAAAAATAATTTTACTTTCATTTAAATGAAAAGAACAAGCTAAATATTCTACACTTTCATTATGAACTTCAATAGTATCAATTTGAAATAAACATTTATTATAAATTTGTTCTTTTAAAAACAATAATTCAGATTCAATCATTTAATAAATTTTAAACCTCATATAATTGAATTTGGCTTTTAAGGCGTTCAATTAATAAGTTCATCATTCTTTTATTTAAGTTTGATGAATTAAGAATATACTCATTATATTCTGTAATTGTAAACATTCCAATAATTATACCTTTTAAAGAGTTTCTAAACTTAATATCACGCTGAATTGCATTTTCAATATAGTGCATTTTTTTTTCAGGTGAAAGTGTAAAAAATACACCTTTTTGTTTAGTAGCATAATTTCGGAAAACTTCGATACATAAATCATTTTGAAATTTAAGAATTGGTCTCAAAGTTAAGTTTTGAAACTTTTCTTCATTACTAGAGCTTTCAGTTACTATTCCAATTGACTCACCTCTAATTTCAAGAATTGCTTCATCTTTAGTTTTCATAACAGTAATTTTAGTAGTTATGTATAAAGTTAAAGAAAATAGTACATTAATAATTACTAGATAGCTATAAGTTATTAAGATAGATTTGTTAATTACTATCCAAACTATTTAATTAATATACACGCTATTTTTTCCTTATTTTTGTATTAAATAAATAAACATGAATTTTAATACTCGAAAATGGGTAAAACCAGAAGATCTTAATCCTAATGAATCACTATTTGGAGGAAAATTATTAGCTTGGATTGATGAAGAAGCAGCACTTTATACCATTATTCAACTTGAAAACCCTAGAGTAGTTACCAAACACATGACGGAGATAAATTTTATGAGTTCTGCTAAACAAGGAGATATAATTGAACTAGGAATTGAGGTTATAAAATTTGGAAGAACATCTTTAATCTTAAAATGCGAAGCTAGAAATAAAATGACTAGAGAAACTATCCTTACAATTGATTCTATTACAATGATAAATCTTGATGAGAATGGAAAACCAAAACCACATGGAAAAACTAAAATAGAATATGTACAAGATAGAATTAAAAGAGATTAATTTTCACTAGTAATAACACTTTCTAATTCAAATAATTCTAAATCAAAATATTGCACAGATGAAATAATATGATCAAATATATCGGCCATAATGTATTCATAATTTGTCCAAGTTTTGTCTCTGGAAAAGCAATAAACTTCTAAAGGGATACCTTTTTCTGTAGGTTGTAAATGTCTCACCATTAATAACATATCCTTATTTACGCCTGAATGGTTTTGAATATATTTTTCAATATACTTTCTAAATAACCCTAAATTAGTTAGATTTCTACCATTAACAATTAAAGATTTATCAATATTATTTTGAGTATTATATTTAATAATATCATTTTGACGATGATCAATATAACTATCTAAATGATGTATTTTTTTATAGTAACTTAACTCTTCATCTTTTAAAAACTTAACTGATTTAGACTTTATTAAAATATGTCTTTTAATTCTTCTACCATCAGATTTCAACATTCCTCTCCAGTTTTTAAAACTATCAGAAATTAAACTATATGTTGGAATTGTTGTAGTCGTATTGTCAAAATTTCTAACTTTTACTGTAGCCAAATTAATTTCAATCACATCTCCATCGGCTCCGAATTTCTCCATAGTAATCCAATCTCCAATACGAACCATATCGTTAACTGAAACTGAAATACTAGCTACAAAACCTAAAATGGTATCTCTAAAAACTAAAATAACAACTGCTGAAATAGAACCAAGAGCTGTTAAAAATACAGGTCTACTAATTTCAAAAAGAATAGAAAAAAATGAAAAAGCACCAAATCCCCAAAGGAAAATCATAATTACTTGAATGTAACTATCAATTGGCTTATCACTATATCTAGGCTTATTTTTTAAGTAGTCCTTTAATGAATTAAAAACACTTCTTATTATCCAAAGCGATAAAATTATAATATAAATTTTGACACCTTTTTCAAAGAAATTTTCCCAAGAAGTAAAATCTATTAAAATAACAGGAACTGTTTTGTATATAAAGATTAATGGGACTAAATGTGCAATGTATTTTGCAGTTTTATTTGCTACTAAAAAATCATCAAAAGTTGATTTAGTTCGAGCTGCAATAATTGCCAAAATAATAATCAATATTTTCTTGAAAATATAATCTAATAGATAAGCAACAATACTAAGTACAATAATATTTACAAAAAGATTAATGTATTGCGAAAGACTTTCATTAAAATCTAGATTTTTAAGTATGTTGTATACCCAATTAAATATTTTCATTAAATATTATATTTTATAAATATTTTTTTTCAACATAGAAAGTTCCAAAAGGTATTATCGAAGCTACACAAATGATTAAAAACTTTTTCATTTCCCATTTTTGCTCTATTTTCAATACTACAGCTAATGCAATGTATAAAAGAAATAATATTCCATGTGCCATTCCTACATGTTTAACAAATACTGGATTGTTAAAAATATATTTCATAGGCATAGCAAAAAATAATAATGCTAATAGCGATACACCTTCTAATAAGGCAATAGTTTTAAAAAATTTTATCATGATAAAGCAGAGTAAATTGCATATCCATATATAACAAAGCGAAATACACGTAATGATGCAAAAATATAGAATTGTTTTTGAGGAAATTTAATCATACCGGCTGCCAAACAAGCCATTGCAAAGGGTAATGGAAGTAATGCTCCTACAGCAATTAAAAATCCGCCCCATTTTTGCATATTTTTAATATGCTTAGTCATTTTTCCTTCTAAATAATTGTTTATTTTAGGAACCAATAACAAAGTTCTTCCTTTATAATAAGAAAAAACACCACCAGCATAAGATAATACGGCTAAGATTGCTAAATAGAGGAGAGGAGAGTCCGTATTTTTTGTCCATGCAATAAAAATATCTGGAGGTAAGAGTCCTAAAAAGCTTTCAGAAACTAAAAATAATGAGAAAATTGAAAAATCACTAAAATTTTTAGTGACATACAATAACATATCATTAATACTCATCACTTTATAATTAATATAAAGTAATATCCCAATAATTATTGCAAGTGGCAATAAAGCTTTTTTAGTATTGTCCCATATAAATGAGTAAAAACCAGTATACTTATAGTATTGATGAAGTAATTTAACTCTAGATTTTTTTTGTTTTTGCATGAAATTAATAGATTATAGGAATGCAAATTTACTAAGAAATTTATACCTTTATTGTTAAAGTATAGATAAAAAAATCGGTATTATTATAAATACCGATTTTATATTATGTAAAATAGAAATGAACTAAAACTTAAAAAGCTAAAAATGCTTTATTATATTCTTTCAAATCTAATAAATTGTTCTTTTTAGTTAAATCAAACAATATTGATAAGAAATATTCAAAACTTTCTATATCATTTTCTTCAGAGACATTTTTGGTTGATTCACTTTCAGATTCTAAAGGTTCATCATCAGGAATTCCAATTAAAAAAGCATTATTATTTTCCAAATGCTCATAAGCCAAACGTAATGATTTTGTAACCACAGGATTTTGCTCTTCAAGAGAATATTCTCTAATCTTCTTTAAATCAGTTATAATTGAAGCTAATTCAAATTTATCTTGTAGAATTTCTTTTTGAATTTTTTCAATTAATTTTTGTGCATATTTATTTTCCATCTGAATGATATAATTAAGGTTCGCAAATCTATGATTTTATTCAGTTTTATACAATTATTTAAAGAGATATAATAAATAAAGTTATAATCATATACTTTTGTTTTATAGTAATTATATCTAGATTATCTAATGTACCAGATTTTTGAATACTTTTAATGTATATTTTTTGAACTATAATTTATAGTATGTAAAGTTTTTTTTGCTATATTTGCCATGTAAATATTATTAAATACAACCGCTTAAGTAGGTGCGCTAACACCGTTAATCTAAGCGGTTTTTTTATTGTTAATTTTTAGGTTTTGGTTCTATAAAACTATTTGGGTAAAATCTTCTAATATAACGCTGAGTACGTCTAGCGTACACATTAAAATATTTCCAAGTAGAATAATTCCGGGATTCATTTAACCAGAGCGCCATTTTATAACAGTTATGCACAAATTCTGATTTTAAAGGAGGTCTTCCATCATCAAAGAAAACAATTACAGTGTAATCATTTTTATTTTTAAATTCCATAAATAAATATTATTAAAAAGATAAAAAAAAAAGAAAACGAGAAAAGATGATATTAAAGAGATAAAAAAAAAAAGCCTATAGAGAATTATTCTTTATAGGCAATATATATAGGCTAATAATAGCAATTAATTAATTTTGGCGTGTAAATATTACCTTTTTTCGTGTTCTAAGTAGGTGCGCTAACACCTTTACAGTTTCAAATATAGTAAAGGTTTTTAACTTGGCAAACTTCCTGAGGTATATTTTAGCAAGAAAGTTACTCTTTGTCCCTCAATTCTAGGAAAATCACGCTGTGTTATGAAATCATAATTAAAATACGTTTTTCTAAAAACAAACGATTCTATAGGCGTTAATTGATTAAAAATCAATGGTAGCATGTAATAGTAATCTTGATTATTTACAACAGATAAATCGTTAATTATAAAATCGATAATTAAACTATCTTCAGGCATATCTGCATAGAAAATAGTTCCCGTATCATTTTGACCTGTTATATTTTCGATTTCTTCTTTATTCAAATCAAGGTAAAATATATTATATTGACGATTCAAACATAAAAGATAGTTCCCTTCTTTTTTGTTATTCAAATAGGCTTGAATTTGCGCTAAATTTCTAGGTCTTTCGACCTCTGAATCTAAATAGTTTGGATAGTGTCGCATATCTTCTTATTTTATTTAAAAACCCCAAAAAATGGGGTTTAGATTACTTTTTATTTTTTATAAATTTCTTATAAAGCCAAATTACTACTAATATAATCAAAGCAAAAGGTATTAGAGCAATTAAAGTAAGCCCTAATTTGCTTGAAATAAATTTTTTCCAATATTCACTAATTAATTGCATGATGTTTTTTTTTTTGTGTTAATCTCCTTAAAAATCTCTCCGTAATAACTTTCAAACTTCTTAATAACAGAAGCCTTAGTTACTAATCCATTTTTGTCACGATAAGCTGGGTTTTGCTTTGCAATGATATGACGTGATAAGCCTTTTGCTTCAAATACAAAATCCAAAGGCTTATTAATTGCAATAGGGAAGAATGTAACCAGGTATGTATCTATGAAATCTTGCGGTTTACGTTTTATCATTCTGTAAACCTCTTGATAGTATTCTTTAACAACGTCCATTTGTTCTATAAATGACATCTTTTTAAGGTCTGCAAGAAAGTATTTTTTTCCGTTAATGGTTTTATATTCAACTCCTTTTTTATCCCTTGTAAATTGGATTAAACCTACTGAACCAATAGGATTAGTTATACTTGGACTAAATGTCTTTGCAGTTTCAAAATGCATAACTGCAAGTAGCCAGTTTGGTTCAAGCTCTAAATCTTTTGAGACCTCAATTACTTTATTTATTTTCTGTGGGTCTAGTTTCTCCCGAAATATCTCTAATATCATCTTTTGTTGGTATTTTTACGTTTTCTAATCTGTTCGCCGCATAATCAAAAATTTCAATTATTGCGTAGACAAAGGCAGCGATTCCCGCCACCTTTCTCAATATATAAATTGCCTTTTTCATTACATTGAAGTAGGGCGTTTCTTAGGGTCTACTTTGGTAACTTTTACCCAATATTCTACACCCTCTTTATTAGCTCTTGAAGGTTCAACTTTGTAAGTTTTACCTCCTAGTTCAATATATCCAACAGGGAAACCATTTTTATTAGCCTTACAGCCTATTAATTGATAAGGGTTTCCAAATCTATCTGTATTTATTCTACTTGACATTTTCTTATTGTTTTTTAGTTTCTTTTTTCTTCTTAAATAACTGAATAATAGTACCTAAAGCTACTACTACTTGAACCAAAATTTTAATTAAATCCGCTGTCTCTGTTGGACTTGGCAGATGTTGCACCGCCTCAATAGTTCCTATTGAAGCAGTGCCCAATGCTGTTGTTAAAAATTGTGTTTTCATTATCTTCTGTAGCCTCTATTTCTTTTTGGTTTAGCTAACTTGACAATCAAGATTACAACACCTGTTAAAACTCCTAAACCTCCTACAACCCAATACCAACGCTTTTTAAACCATGCTTTAATAGTTGAATCTGCAACAGCAGCGCCAACATTACCCACTTGTGAAGTACCCGCTAAAACTTCACCAGCACCGTTTAATGCACCACCTGCTGCACCTGTTAAAACATCTTTAATGTTTATGTTCTTTTGTGCTTGAACTATTGAGGTAGTTTGTGGGTTAATTTTAATCAAACTATTCATAACCTCTTGATTGGCTGCTAGTTGTTCCGCTGCTAATTGTTTTTCATACTCTCGCTGTTCTTTAGCTGCGTAGTGTGCGCCTTGTAAACCGCCAACAAGTCCTGTAGGGTCTACCATACTACCAACTTTTACCAATGTTTTAAAGTTCAAATTCTTCTTAGCGAATTTGCCTATACCTTTTCCTATTTTTTTGAAAAATCCCATTTTTATAATTATTTCATGATTCCTAAATTCACTAAACTATGGTCGTAACGAAAAAGAAATTGAGGGTTAGACCCGACTTCTTTATCTATTGTAATTCCATTTATCCCCTTTAATGGATATTGTAAAAATGTTGGAAAACTTGGCAATACTTGACCGTTTTGTTTTACATACGCTACAGGGTCGATATCCTGAGAAATTGCTCTAAATTCTCTTAACGAATGCTTAGTAACTTTTCCATTTTCATAGTGTAGCCAAATGTTTTTAATGTTCGAATCGTTGTCTAGTACCATAGTTTCAAAACCAACAGTATTTAAGTACGCATTTGTGTCCGTTGATAATAGTGTCTTATCTTCATACAAATAAATACTGTCATCTTCAAATGGACTTTCTACACCATCAATTACGTATCTTGCACCATCTACTAATTGGTCTAATACTATTGTTAACTGGTCATTGCCTGCTAATGAAATAGCGCCAAGCTCCGCTAGTTCAATAACTGCTACAGTTTTAAATGATTCGACACCGAATGATGAAGGGAAACTTGAAATTGCATCATCTCCGTAAGTAGCAGCAGCAACGAATTTTTTAAGATTCACAAAACCTTTTGTGATTTGCGTTGAATTTTGCCCGTTTCGTTCGATTTCTAATTGTATTCTCTCTGTTGTAAATGCATCTAAGTCGAGATTAGAATACAAAACAATAGATTGAACACCTTTACGTGTGTTTGCAACAATTTTTGTGTTTGTAGTTGTTGCTGTAAAATCTAAAATTTGCATATATTTTAATTTTGTTAAATTGTTAATGCAAATATTTAAATAAAAAAAAAGCACTATTATAAAATGGTGCTTTGTGGCTATTTTTGGCTATTTTTGGCATTATATTTGCAAATACTTACACAAGTGAGAATATGTAACTGCTTTATTTAAGTCATATTCTTTTTTTATATCGTTATAATACCTTTGGGCGGTTCTGATTGAGCATCCTGTAAGTTTAGATATATCTTTAGCCTTTATAATTGTTAGATTTTGCATATATTTTAATTTTAATAGGTTAGAGTAGGGAGGGGGTGCAACCCCTCCTTTTTTAATTAAAAAATCGATAATTGTCCGTTATTTTCAACTATTGGGAAATCCTTGTTTTTAAATTCTAAATAGTCGCCATTTGACAAACGATAACAGTAATTTTTTGATTTCTCACTTTTCATAATCATAGTTGGTGTTAAAGCTTTCTTTTGTGCCTTTTTTGCTTTCATAATTTTATACTTAAAGTTTACATATATGTTAACTGGGGTGGGGGTATCAGTAACCCCCACAATTCAAATTAATTTTGTCTATAATTTTTTTTAAAAAAATACACAGATCAGAAGTAGTTTCTGAACGTTGTTTTTTTGTTAAATTTTGAAATTTTCTGAAATTAATATCCCGGTTAAAATCATAATCAGGTAATTCTTTAGGTTTAATTCCAACAATATAAAGAATTGTACGCTTTGGAGTATAATATCCAAACCAAGACTGATCGATACAAAATGTAAAACCGCCAAATTCATCTATAGTGCCTGGCTTAACGACTTCCTTATCTTTCCACAATTGAGAATCATGTGGATGTTCAACAATTCCACCGTTTTTTCTAACCAGATCAATAGACCAATATCCTAATTCTTTTTCAGAATCAGGTGCGCAGCTTAAACCTCTTAATCTTGAAAATTTTCTACAAGGAGGATGGCAAATAACTGGTTTTGAACCTGAGTATGTTAAAGAATTTCTTTTTTCGTCATAACAATCAAAAAAAGGAAATTTATTATAATTTGATTTAGGATGTACAAAAAGTACTGGAATTAAATTTACCATAAGTTTTGCATTTTTATAAATTGATTAGTAATCGTATTTTGTTCTAACTGTTTTGTTAAATACTCCGTATCAAAAGTTATATCTATTAAATTAAGAATTTGTTTTTTTGACCTTGCTTTTTGAACTTTACAATCAAATAAGGTTAAAGGCTCTTGAAGTGTTAATTTATCTGCACCAAGTTCTACAAGTTTATGCATGTAATAACTAATTATTTTTTCTGTAGGACTTAAATCAGATGAAACTGAAAATTGTTTTTTTTCGTAATAATATTTTAATTGAATATTACAAATAGTAGTTAATTCAATTTGAGTAATTGATAAAATATCCTTTAACGTAGATAATTGATTTTCAATATTTACAAGTTTTTTCTTTCTTAAATTTTGCTTTACTGCATTATTTTTTATAGTAATTTCCTTACGAATTATATTGTCAATTGATAAACCATAACGTAATTGTGGAAAAATATATTTATTGTAAAAATCAGCGGAATTCGTTAACAATTCTTCTGTTTTGTTATAAAATTTACAAAATGGAGAGCCTATTTTTGCAGAATCTCTATTGCTAAATTCGATACCATAATTTTTGTCATTTTTAAAAGTTTCTTTACGTGGATATAATGTAACTTCATGCTGTTTTGAAGCCTTAACCATTTTTTTTAAATATTGTAAACTTTGTTTATATGGTTCAAAATCAAGATTATAATTAATACAAATATCAATATCATTACAAATTGAATTTAAAGCAGTATTCAGGTCAAAACGTATAATTTCACGAGAATTGATATAATCTACAATCATTTGTAAATTATCAATATTAATACCTTCAAAATATCGACCAAATAACATTTTTGATGTTAATGTTAATCTAATTAATTCTGTCGTTTCTTTTTTTATTATATTTGGTGGAAATACGACACGATTAAAACGAAAATTGATACCATTATCTTTTATTAAAATTGGTTTCGGTGGGTTTAAATCTTCTATAATTTCTCCAGTTTCAGGATAATACACCTGATATTCTGAAACTAAACGTTCATCAATAACCTGAATTTTATCTAAAGGAAGATAAATCGTTAACGAATCTATTAACCCAACATTAAAGGGGATTTTATTATAATTCATAACGCACTAATTATCAGAAAATTAGAAAATACGTTTGAACTATAATTTATATTATGTAAAATAGAAAATATTAAACTATGTTAACTCTATTTAGTCATTAATTCGTATGCATAAAAAAAAGCTAGAAACCACTCTAGCTTTTTACTCTAAAAAACAAACTAAATTAAAACATTTCTACTCAAAAAATGTACCGTGAAATACTGTATATCAAACTGTATTAAATTTTCTATAGACTAATCCTGCAATTATTCCTCCAGATAAAGGTGCTAACCAAAAAAGCCATAATTGCTCAAGTGGCCAAATTAAATCTGTAAAAATTGCTTGCGATGTACTTCTAGCAGGATTTACTGATGTATTCGTTATTGGAATGCTAACTAAATGTATTAAGGTTAGCGATAATCCTATTATTAATCCGGATAAATTCGAATTCTTAGTTTTTAATGTAACTCTCAAAAATATAAATACAAAAAAAAATGTCATTATAAATTCTGTTATAAAACATGCTATAACTCCAAATCCTAATGGTGAATGCTTTCCAAAACCATTTGAAGCAAAACTTCCTATTTCCATAAATTCATTATCTGTCACAATTAAGTATAATATTCCAGCTCCTAAAGTTGCTCCTAATAACTGAAAAGCAATATATTTTATTCCTTCATTAATACCTGTTCTCTTGGCTGCAATAGCTCCTATTGTTACTGCTGGATTCAAATGACAACCTAAAACACCTCCAACAGCATAATATATTGTTAAAATGGAAAATCCAAATGCCAATGCAACTCCAACATAACTAATTCCAAATTCAGGAAAAGCTACTGTTATTATTGAACTTCCACAACCCGTAAATATTAACCAAAATGTTCCTATTAACTCAACTATATATCTTTTCATAATTATTCTTAAATACTTTTATTGAGTTAGATTATAAAAAGCATTTATTTTATTTAAACTATTAAACAAATATATCATGAAGTAATAATATATATTGTGGTTAATACACACACGCCATGTAGAACTTTATCTACATAGTATGCATTAAAAATGAAGTATTATTTGTGATAATTTAAGATTTATAGATAATCTTATATATAGAATATATAAGCCCAATTTTAAAAATAAACTATGAATATATTATTCACTATCTCCATATAAGTTAAAAAGTTCAATTAATGAAGGTAAATTATTAATTTCAAGTTTTTGAAAAATTCTATTTTTTAATGTACTAATGGTATTCTGCTTGATATTAAGCATATATGATATTTCTAAATTGCCATATCCTTTAACTAATAAAACGGCAACTTCCATTTCTCTATCTGATAATCCTTCTAGCGGGTTCAATGGCTTTTTTGAAATAAAAGATTCTAAAATTTTATCCTGTATACTTTGTGAAATATGTTTTCCTTTTATAATAATATTATTAATGGCTAATTTAATTTCTTCTTCACTACTTAACTTATTTAAATATCCAGAAGCTCCTGCTTTTATATATCTTAATGCATAAAACTCTTCATCATACGCTGTGAAGATTAACACTTTAGTTTTAGGTTTAATTTTAATTATTTCACTTATTATACTTAGGCTATTTCCTTCTGGAAAACTAATATCTAAAATTAACACATCAACATTTAAATTGGAAACAAGAGAGAATGTTTCGGTAAGATTATTAGCATGATTAACAGTTGCATTTAAAAATAATTCTTTTATAATTATTTCTAAACCTTGTCTAATTATACTATGATCATCTGCTAATAAAAAAAGAAGTTTATCTTGTGTTTTTTCCATGAATTGTTTACTTATTTAAATGAAGATACAGATTAAAATTAACATTTGTTCCTTTATTAACTTCGCTATCTATCATGATTTTTCCATTAAACAATTCTACTATTTCTTTGCAAAGATTTAATCCTAATCCTGCTCCTAAATTTTCCACTTCTTCTGATAGAATTCCTTGATAATATGGATTAAAAATATTTTTTAAATCACTTTTAGATATTCCTATTCCTGTATCTTTTACATCTACAATAAAATCTAATTTATTATCTTTTAACAACTTAACTTGTGTTGTTACTTCAATAATTCCATTATTTGTAAATTTATTTGCATTGCCAATTATATTTAAAAATAATTGATGAATTTTTATATTATCTGTAAATACTGTATAATCATCACTTATATCATTTGTTATTTTAAAATTATTTCCTTTACTTTCAACATAAGGTTTAATTGCATTAAAAATATGATCTAATTCATTTTTTAAATTAAAAGCCTTATGCTTTAATTCTGGTTTTTTATCTTGGTCTTTAGTATATTCTAAAATTTGATTTGCTTGTAATAATAGTGAATTAGAGGTAAATTGTATTGCATTCAAACTTTCCTTAATAGATGAATCTTGAGTCGATTTTATTATTTTATTAGTAAAGATTGTTATAATATTCAATGGTGATCTTAATTCATGACTAAGCATACCTAAAACTCTATTTTTAAAATTTAAGTTTTGTTCAATCTGTAGGTTTGCAGTTTTTAATTTTTCCTCATAATCAAATGCAAATCGGGTTAAATATAATATAGCAATTGAAATTAAAATCATCAATACAACTAATCCTATAACTGAAAAATTTCTAATAGATTTATTAGTAGAATATTGATTTTTAAAGTTATTTTCTAAATCGGAATGAAAATCATTAATAGCTTGCTCATAATTATTTAAAATTGAATTACAATATAATATAAGCTCTAGATTTTTTTTAATAAAAGCACTTTCTCTATCTTTAATAAATAATAAATTCTTTTTAATATTTGAAAATTCATCTAAATAGTAATTATTTGTGTTTTTAAAAGCATTTGCAAGTTGTTCTTCAATATTTCCTTTTGTTACTTTTTTGCCATACTTCATCGTAACAATTACATTTAATTTCTCTTTTTGTACATCAACTTTTCCTGAAATTGCATCACCTAATCTTGAGAAAAGACCTTTACGTGCCACACTGTCAACTAATATATATGATTCAATATCAATACTATTTAAAACATTTTTATAGTTATATTGATTTACAGTTATAAAATCTAAATCATTTTTAGCTGTTGGTATTAATGATTGTGAATTTAAAAGAGAATCTATTTTATATCTTAATTTTTCATCATTAATCTCCGAAGAATTTTGAGTTCTAACATGATTTTTAAAATTAGCGTTAGAATCTGAAAATGATTGGATTGAATCAAAACTATCTATCATTTGCTTTAATGAACTAGTATAATTTTGAAGAGATAAATCTTCTTTTGATATTATAAAATTTTGAAAATTATTTTGCGCATTTATAAATTCTAACTGTGCTAATCTTGAATGCAATTTCATGTTTTTGCTTTTAGCAATTTCATTTTCAATTTTATCTAATTTAGCCTCATTAAAAATTTCATTATAAAAGAAAATAATTAATAAAATTTGAAGAAAAAAAGCGCTTGCCAAAAGTGTATAGTGAACTATTTTTCTATACTTAAAGTCAAGATTTTTAATATTATAAATTTTCAATCTCAAGATATTTTTTATTAAATTATAGAATATAAATTTTAAAACTAACATCTAGTTTTAAAATGCTATTTTATGCTTTTAATAATTTAAATTTTAGGGCTTGATTTAAAATTATTAATATAAAATTGATGCAAAAATATGGATATTTAATGAAACCTCATGTAGGTTTATATCTACAATTATGTAGATATAAATCTACAAAAATTATATCAATTTTTGTACTAAAAATATATATATAATTTTAATTTTTTTTGACTATTTTATAGATTAAAATTGCAATATTTTTTAATTAAAAAATGTTTTGAATAATCTATTTATTTGTAAATTCGTTGTAATTATCATTAATAATGAAGAATCCTATTGCAGAACGTATTTCAGACTTTTTAAAGCGATATCATCCGTTTACAAGTATAAAACATAGTGATTTATTTGAAATTGCTAAGAATATACATGTTCTTTATCTTGAAAAAAATGATTATTTATTTAAAGTAAATGATCAAACTCATGATACTTTCTATGTAGTTGCTTCTGGAGCAATAGGACTTACTATTACATCTGATTCTGATGATATTTTGGTTGACAAATGTGATGAAGGAGATATTTTAGGATTAAGGCCCTTTTTTGCAAAAGATAATTATCTAATGAATGCCAAAGCTAGAGAAGAAAGTATTGTATATTCAATCCCTATTGCTGTTTTTAAGCCAATAGCAATGCAAAATACAAATGTTTTAAATTTTTTGCTTCAAAGTTTTGCTTCAAATACAAGAAATCCATTAGATAAGAATCATAAAGGAAAACTGCTATCCGAAAATGTGATTTATAGTGAAGGAACAAATGAAATTCAATATTATCAACCTATTCATTATACTAAAAATCCAATAATAACAACTTCTACAGACATTGTTAAACATGTTGCTCAAATGATGTCTAGTAGAAAAATTGGTAGTATTCTTGTTCATGAAAATCGTTTACCCATTGGTATTATAACAGATAAAGATTTACGATCAAAAATTGCAACAGGCCTTTTTACAATAGATACTCCTATAAATAAAATTATGTCATCTCCAGTAATAACTGTAGCCGAAAACATTTCAATTGTTGAAGCTCAAATGATGATGTTAAAATATAATATAGGTCATTTATGTGTCACTAAAGACGGAACAACATTATCTGAAATAACAGGTATAATATCAGAGCATGATATTGTTGTAGCACAAGCAAATAATCCTGGAGTATTATTAAAACAAACAAAACGAGCACAAAATACACGTGATTTAAAGATTGTCAGAGAAAAAGTTTCAAATTTAATTCAACATTCTATTGATAAAAACATTCCTATTAAACATATTTGTTCCATTGTTGGAGAAATTAATATTGCTATAACTAAAAGAGCAATTGAACAAGCAATTGAAAAAATAGGTACTCCTCCTCCATCGTCGTTTTCTTGGATTAATATTGGTAGTCAAGGAAGAAAAGAACAATTATTATTATCTGATCAGGATAATGCAATTATTTTTGAAGATGTTAGTGACGAAAGATATGATGAAGTAAAAAAATACTTTTTAGTATTAGGTAAAATAGTCACAAATAAATTAAATAAAATTGGCTATGAATATTGTAAAGATGATATGATGGCTAATAATCCTTTATGGTGTAAATCTTTAACCGATTGGAAAAACCAATTTAAAAGTTGGATATTAAATCCTAGAGAGAAAAAGGCCGTAATAAGCACTGTCTTTTTTGATTATGATTTTGTATATGGAGATGAAAATTTAATTCACGATATAACGGATACTATTTTTGAAAACATTATTGACAATCAATTATTTTTAGCCTATTTAGGAGCTGATGCTTTGAAAAATCCGCCTCCATTAGGTTTTTTTAGGCAATTTTTAGTAGAAAGTGATGGTGAACATAAAGACACTTTTGATATTAAAAGTAGAGCTTTATTACAGCTTATTGATGCTGCTCGAATAATGATTTTAAGTCATGGTATACGAAATATAAATAATACCGCTTCTCGATTTGCTAAATTAGCAGAAATTGAACCTGCAAATGCTAGTATTTATGAGGCTTGCGAAGAAGCGTTCTTAGAATTAATTAAATTTAGAACAGAAGAAGGATTATTATATAATTCAGATGGTAATTATCTTAATTTGAAAGATTTATCAAAACTAGATAAAGTAAAACTCAAAAACTCTTTTCAACCTATAACTCATGTTCAAGAGCTTATAAAAAATAAATTTAAACTCACTTATTTTACTTAATTAGTAATGGAAATTCCTTTTTTTAAAAATATGCTAAAAGATTATCCTAAATTCTGGGAAGAATACCTTTCGCATTTTGAAAATAAGCAAGATTTAAATAGATATGTTATTTTTGATTTAGAAATTACAGGTTTAGATATAGAAAATGATAGAATTTTATCTATAAGTGCAATTGGAGCTAATGAAAATACTGTACTAATAAGCGATTTTATAGAATTGTTTATAGAACAAAGTATTTTTAATCCTGAAAGTGTTCCATATCATGGTATTTTAAAAGAAGGTAAAGAAGAAAAAGTAGTTGAAGCTGAAGCTATTATTCAATTTTTAAGTTTTATCAAAAATGCAACACTCGTTGGTCATAATATTGATTCTGATATAGAAATGATAAATCATGCTCTTGGCAGATTAAATGTTGGAAAGCTTAAAAATCAATACATGGATATAAATATCATGTATCAAAAATTAAAAGGTTTACCTGAAAATCATTATACTTCACTTGATGAACTATGTGATATCTATAAAATTAGAAAAACAGAAAGACACACTTCTAGTGGAGATAGCTATATAATGTCTTTGATTTTTTTAAAATTGAAAAGAAAATTAGGTATCTAAATATTTTAAAAATTGTATAAAAAAAAATGGATGTGTATTTAACACATCCATTTTTTATGTTTATTCTTTTTGTTAATTATCTTAATACAAAACTTGTTTTAGATACATTTTCTCCATTAGGACTAAATATATTTACAAAATAAGTTCCTGCTTCAAAGTTTTCACCTGCAAGTTCTTGATTCACTTGAACAGATTTATTTTCATATTTTACAGTTGAAACAAAACTATATGTTAATGATTGTCCTTCAGTTCCCATATCAATAGTTGTTTTTTCTCCTAAAATATTATTTTTACTATCAATTATTTGAACGTAATATTTTCTATCTCCAGACTGAGCAATTTGGTTTTCAGCAATTAAGAAACTAACTTTTAATTTATTAGCTCTACTTGCTTTACTTGTTTCAACTTGTTTTCCTGAACTTCTTTCTTTTAATGCTAAAACATTTAAATTTAAAACTGCAAGTTTAGAAGCTTTTTCAATAGTTTTAGTCAAGTTATTGTTTTGAACTAAAAGAGTGTCTGTGAATTTTCTTGACTCATCTAAAGCAGTACTTGTACTGTCTAAGCTAGATGTTAAAGAAACATTTTGTTCTTTTAATAACTTATTTTCTGCAACAAGATTATCCATTTCTCTTTTTAAACGAAAATATTCATTTTTATATCTAGTCATGGCAGCTACATCACCTTTAGATTTTTCTAACTCATCTAAAAGTTTTGTCATTTCTTCTTTTTGAGCATCAATATCCCCTTTTAAAGCTGTATTTTCACTAGACATGCTTTCTAACTCAGCAATTCTAGATCTAATATCATCTTCTAATGATGCTTTTTCTGTTGTTAATAATGTTAACTGTTCTTTATTATCTGAGGATAATTTATAGATATAACCTATACTTCCCAATAATAATAATGCTAATACAACGATTGCTGCTTTTAAACCTGAATTATTTCCCTTATTTTCCATAAATGTTTGTTTACTTTTTTAATTTATTTTAACAAATGTACAATTTCTAAAGTATTTTACAATGTAACAACGAAAGTTATTTTAAAATAGTATTTTTGGAGTGAAATTTTTTAAGAAATGGAAAACATTAAATTATTAACTATTAAAGATTTGGCTGAAATTACAAACCATAGAAGTGGTGAAGTAAAGTTTGGAGAGAAGGTATTAACAGTTCCAGTAGGTGAAAATGCTATTAACTTTATGACTTCATGTGATGCCAATTTTGTTATTTTTGGTATTCCAGAAGATATTGGTGTTAAAGCAAATTTAGGAAGAGCTGGTACGGCTTCTGCTTATGAAAGCGCATTAAAAAGTCTTGTAAATATTCAACATAATAAGTTTTGTAAAGGAACTAACTTATTAATATTAGGTCAACTCGATGTCATTAAAGAAATGAATGAAGCAAGAGAGTTGAAACCATCTATTAAAGATCACAAAAAAAGACTTTTCCAAATTGTTGAAAAAATTGATAAAGAAGTATCTCACATAATTCATCAAATAATTAAAGCGGGAAAAACACCTATAATTATTGGTGGTGGACATAATAATGCTTACGGAAATATAAAAGGATTAGCTCTTGCAAAAGGAAAACCTGTAAATGCTATAAATTTTGATGCGCATACCGATTTTAGAATTTTAGAGGGAAGACATTCTGGAAATGGCTTTAGTTATGCTTTTGAAGAAGGATTTTTAAAAAAATATTTTGTTTTTGGTTTGCATGAAAATTTTGTATCAAAAAGCGTCTTTAATACCTTAAAAGAGTTAGATTCTAGAGTAAAATATGTATCTTACGAAGAAATTGAGGTTAGAAAACAAAAAACTTTTTCTTCACAATTAGAAGAAGCATTCCAATTTATAAAACAAGATCCATACGGAATAGAGTTAGATTTAGATGCTATTCCAAATATTTATTCAAGTGCTATGACATTAAGTGGTTTTAGTGTTCAACAAGCTCGTGAGTATGTTCATTTTTTTGGAAAGCATAAAAACGCTTCATACTTACATATATGCGAAGGTGCTCCTGAATTAGATTTAACAAACAACAGCCATTTAACTGGCAAATTAATTGCTTATTTAATAACCGATTTTATTAAAAGCAAAACATTATAATTTAAAAAATCATCTGAAACAGATAATTATGACATTTAAAGATCTACATTTAATTAGCAATATACAAGAAGCTCTAAAAGAAGAAGGATATGAAAACCCAACACCTATTCAAGAGCAAGCTATTCCTGAAATATTAGCAGAACAAGATTTAGTTGCTTGTGCGCAAACAGGAACAGGAAAAACAGCCGCTTTTGCGATACCAATTATACAGTTAATACACAAAATTGTTGGTTCAGCAAAAAAAGTAAAAAGAATTAGAACTTTAGTTATTACACCTACTCGTGAATTAGCTATACAAATAGGAGAAAGTTTTAATACTTATGGAAAATATACTAATATAAAGTCTTTAGTTATTTTTGGTGGTGTTAATCAAATTCCTCAAGTTGATCAATTAAAAAAAGGTGTAGATATTTTAATAGCTACTCCAGGAAGATTATTAGATTTATACAAGCAAGGATTTATAGATTTAAATCACATGCATCAATTAGTTTTAGATGAAGCAGATCAAATGCTCGATATGGGATTTATTAATGATGTAAAAAAGATAATTAAACTTACTCCTGATAATAGACAAACATTATTATTTTCTGCAACAATGCCTTTTGCAATAAGAGAATTAGCAGATAGTTTTTTAACTAATCCTAAGTATGTTTCAGTAGCTCCAATTTCTAGTACAGCAGAAAATGTTAGTCAAAAAGTATATTTTGTTGATAAATCTGATAAAAGAAACTTACTCTATCATTTAATTAGAAATGATGGAATTAAAAACGTGTTAGTATTTACAAGAACAAAGCATGGTGCTGACAATGTTGTTAAAGCTTTAAAAAAGAACGGTGTTGAATCTGGAGCTATTCATGGAGATAAATCTCAAAATGCAAGACAACGTGTTTTAGAAAGCTTTAAAAATCAAGAAATTCCTGTTTTAGTTGCTACAGATATTGCGGCTCGTGGAATTGATATTGAAAATTTACCTTTTGTAATTAACTTTGATATTCCAAATATATCTGAAACTTATGTTCATAGAATTGGACGAACAGGAAGAGCTGGAAACTCTGGTTTAGCCATTTCTTTTTGTGGAAAAGATGAAAAAGCATATTGGCAAGATATTGAAAAGCTAATTAGAATGAAAATCAAAGTGGTTGAAGATCATCCATATCCTTGGAAAGAAGAAGAAAAAAAGGAAGGTCAGAAACCTGATTTGAGAAATAAAAATAAATCTTCTAATAATAAATCTAGAAAATCAGATAATTCTAAAAAGAACAAGAAACGTTGGTATTAAAATACTAATTTATTTTGATCTAATATTTATATTTAATTTTATCATTTGAAATAATTGCTTTGCATCAAAGGGTTTTGCAATGATATCGTTTATACCTGAACTTTTTGCTTTTTCTTCAACTTCTTCTTTTTCAAAAGCAGTTACAGCAATTATAGGTAATGTATACCCTTTTTGTCTGATGAGTTTTGTAGTTTCAAATCCATTAATTTTTGGCATATTAATATCCATTAATATAATGTCAAATTTTTGATGCTCTAATAATTCTAATGCTACAAAGCCATCTTCAGCAATTTGACAAGCTAGTTTATAATTTTCAAGTAGTTTTTTTGTTACAATTTGATTGATTTTATTGTCTTCAACAATTAAAACATTATAAATCTTAGGTTGGCTTAAATCAACATTAATATTTTTTATGAATTCATTTTTCTCTTTTTCACCAGATTCAAATGGAATTGTGAATGTAAATGTAGTTCCTATATTTTCTTCACTTTCTAATTTTATTTCTCCTTTAAATAAGTCTATAAGTCTTTTAACAATCGTAAGTCCTAAACCTGTTCCTTGATAATCATCTTCTCTCCTATCAATTTGAACAAATTTTTCAAAAACTTTATCTTGATACTTTTTAGGAATTCCTATACCTGTATCAATTACTTTAAATTCAATATAAAATACATCTTTAACAACTTTAGCTAATTGAGCCTTAATTTCTATTTTTCCATTATTTGTAAACTTTAAAGAATTACTCATTAAGTTTATAATAATTTGTGATAATCTTATACTATCTCCTATTATATATTCAGGTATTTTTTCATCTACACTAATTATAATTTTATTATTGTGTTTTAATGCAATATTATTAATTGAATCTTTAATTGTCTCTAATCTATCTTGTAAGTGAAATAAATTATTTTCTAAAAAAACTTGATTTTCTTCAAACTTGTAAACCTTTAAAATATCATTTACAAGCGACAATAAATATTTTGCAGAAAATTTTAATGCTCTTAAATGTTGGCTGTTTTCTAATTCTTTATGCTCTAGTTCGATTATATCGGTAATACCAATAACTCCATATAAAGGTGTTCTTAATTCATGGCTTACAGTTGATACAAACTGAGATTTTAATTTTGAAGCTTCTTCTGCTTTTTCTTTAGCAATTTTTAATTCTTCATTTGCTTTTTTAAGTTCAATATTTGATTTTGTTCGAATCTTATTAATCTTAAATTGTGAGTATAAAATGATTAATGTAGCTAAAAAAATTAAACAGATAAGAATTATAAAAATTTTAATATTTAGAAGTTTTTGATCTTGAATTTTTTTCTCTGCTTCTACTTTTAATAATTCTCTTTCTATTTCTTCCTGCTCTATTTGCTGACCTAAAAGTTTAACTTTTCTGTTTTTACTATCATCATAATTTACTTCTTTTAATGAATCAGAAATATTTAAATAATAATAGGCTTTTTCATACTGTTTCAGTTTAGAATAAAAATCTGAAAGACTTTCATTTATGTCAATTTCATGTTGAATGTAAAAATCTTTAGGTTTTGGTGAACAAATACTCAATGCCTTTAAATAATTTTGTTCTGCAAGTTTTAAATTATTTTTCTCCAAATAATAATCTGCATTTAAACTATAATATAAAAATTGTGCTTCATACTCTTTTTTCAAAGGAGTAATATCTAATTTTATACTATTTAAATATTTTTTTCCTTTTTCAAACTCATTAATTTCAAAATAAGTACCTGCAATATTAATTTTATTATAGGTCAGTTCAACAATACTAACTTTTTTAGCATATTTTAATGATAATAAATAATATTTAATAGCCTTTTCATATTCGTTCTTATTGTAAGAATATAAATTTCCTAAATTATTATATATCCAACTTTTTATAGTATCATTTTTTGTTTTATTAGCATAAAAAATACCTTTTTTGAAATATTCAATCGCTTTTTCATAATCACTATGTTCTACAATATTTAAGCCTATATAATTATATGATTTAGCTATTGATACGTTATCTTCAATATTTATAGCAAGTGCAAGTGCTTTTTTAGCATTTTGCAATGATAAATCCGTTTCTAATGTATTTAATTGTTTTCCAGCAGTTTGTAAGAGTTTGTGAATTTCTTTATTTGAAGAGATTGTATCTTGAGAAAAAACTACAATTGAAAAAACTAAACTGAAGAATATAAGTATAGTTTTTAAATAGTTTTTCATTTGAGAAGATTTTTAAGATACTTAACTGCTTATTTTTTATTTAAATATAATAAATATCATACTAATATCTATATTCAAAAATAAAAAAACCATCAATTACTGTTTAAATAACTAGATTGATGGCTTTTTTTATCATTTTAAATATTAGTTTCGTATTAACTTTTTATACTTAATTCTTGTAGGTGTAACTTCTTTACCTAGTCGCTTTTTCTTATTTTCTTCATAATCAGAAAAACTTCCTTCGAAATAATATACTTGTGATTCTCCTTCAAAAGCTAAAATATGTGTACATACTCTATCTAAAAACCATCTATCGTGAGAGATTATTACAGCACAACCAGCAAAATTTTCTAAACCTTCTTCTAAAGCTCTTAAAGTATTAATGTCCAAATCATTTGTTGGCTCATCTAATAATAAAACATTACCTTCTTCTTTTAGTGTCATGGCTAAATGTAAACGATTTCGTTCACCTCCAGAAAGTGTTGCTACTTTTTTATTTTGATCACTTCCTCCGAAATTAAAACGTGATAAGTAAGCTCTAGAGTTCACTTGTCTTCCTCCCATCATCATTAATTCTTGTCCATCACAAAAGTTTTCATAAATTGATTTATCTGGGTCAATATCGGAATGTGATTGATCTACGTAAGCAATTTTAACTGTATCCCCAATTAAAAATTCTCCTCCATCTGGTTGTTGTTCTCCCATAATCATTTTAAAAATAGTAGATTTACCAGCTCCATTTGGACCTATGATTCCAACAATTCCAGCTTGAGGAAGTGTAAAATTTAAATCATCATACAATAATTTATCTCCAAATGCTTTAGCTACATTTTTTGCTTCTATTACATTTGTTCCTAAACGAGGTCCATTTGGTATGTAAATTTCTAATTTCTCATCTAATACTTTTTGATCTTCATTTAAAAGTTTGTCATAGTTTTGAAGACGAGCTTTTTGTTTTGTTTGTCTTCCTTTTGCACCTTGTCGAACCCAATCTAATTCTCGTTCTAGTGTTTTTCTACGTTTTGAAGCTGTTTTTTCTTCTTGTTCCATTCTTTTTGATTTTTGATCTAACCAAGAAGAATAGTTTCCTTTCCATGGAATACCTTCACCTCTATCTAATTCCAATATCCATCCAGCAACATTATCTAAGAAATATCTATCGTGAGTTACTGCAATTACTGTTCCTGCATATTGTTGTAAATGTTGCTCTAACCAAAGTACTGATTCTGCATCTAAGTGGTTAGTTGGCTCATCTAATAGTAATACATCTGGTTGTTGTAATAACAGCCTACATAAAGCCACACGACGTTTTTCTCCTCCTGAAAGAACACTAATTGGTGTATCACTATCAGGTGTTCGAAGCGCATCCATTGCTACTTCTAGTTTATTATCAATTTCCCATGCTCCTGCTGCATCAATCTTATCTTGTAGTTCTGCTTGACGATCCATAAGCTTCTGCATTTTATCAGCATCTTCATAAACTTCTGGTAAGCCAAAACTATCATTAATTTTATTAAATTCATCTAAAAGCGCATAAATTTCTGCGGCTCCTTCTCTAACAATCTCAATTACTGTTTTTGTTTCATCTAATTGTGGTTCTTGTTCTAAATAACCAACAGTATAGTTTGGAGCAAATACAACATCTCCTTGATAATTTTTATCTAAACCTGCTATAATTTTTAATAACGAAGATTTTCCAGATCCATTTAGACCAAGAATACCTATTTTAGCTCCATAAAAAAAGCTTAAATAAATATCTTTTAAAACTTGTTTATTAGTACTAGAGTAAATTTTGTTTACTTTAGACATTGAAAAAATCACTTTTTTATCGTCTGACATTGTTTTTTTATTAATTTAAAATATTAATATGAGTGTTCTTTTAAATTAAGATATTTAATAAAAATTAGAATCATCCTCAACTATTTAAAAAATACTTAATACGTGTACAAATATAGGCTTAAAATTTAAAAAAATCAATGGCTATATTGCGTTAAATTTAGAGCAAAACGAAGAAGATGCCTGAAAAAACAGACATTTTCTTTTTGAATAGTAAATGTTGTTATTCGTTTAAAATAATTGAATTTAGAATCGCTTTATGAAATTAATTTGATCTAAAACTATTTCTATTTTTTTATAATAATTTTTTTATTGATAGTAGTTCCATCTCTGAATTTAATTTTAGCAATATATATACCTGCGTCTTCTTTAGATAAATCTATATTAACAGAAGTTGTTTGTGGTTTAATCAATTTAACTAATCTATTATTAGTCAAGTTATCAATAGTAATACTTTCAATCAATACTTCATTATTAGATTGAATCGTAAATATTCCTGTATTTGGGTTTGGGAATAATTGAACATCATCATTTTTAAATAATTCTTCAATGTTTTTTTCTTTCAATTCTTCTGGGAATGGATTATAATCTTTAATTTTTGTTTTAGTTGAAATTATGTCTTCTACTTCATTTATTGATAATTTATCCTTTTCATACCATTTACCAATACAGAAATCGAAACATTTTGTACACTTAACACCACTCTTTAAAGTTAATGTCATACATATTGTATAGTTACCTGGTGTTCCAATATAGCTGATTGGTAATCCATTATATACACTTGAACCATTTTTGATTATATTCATAGTAACTACACCACCTAAAGGAATTGGATCTGATTGAACTGTTATGGCTGTATCTCCTCCTCCTTGTTCGCTTAAACCAATTTTAAACTTAATAGCACAAGGTTCTGGAGTTATATCACAAATAATTAATCTTTTAAGAGTTAATTCTACAACTGGCATTGTACTTGAATATGGATAAATCCATAAATTATCGAAATTATTTGTAGCTGTAAAAGTATATGTATAAGAATTTGTACTTGGAGGTCCTGTTGCATTCCAATTTTCATTAGCTATTAGTTGATTTGGTGAAGGTAAAGCTGGTAGAGCTGTGCCTCCACCACCTATAACATCACCTTGAGTGGCAATCATTTTAAAATGTGCATTAGGATCGGCTAAACCTCCTCCTCTAACAACTGTTGTTGCTACTATTGTTATGCAATATTGACGACCTGCAACAAAATTATAGGAATGATAGTTGATTCCTTCTCCAATTCCGTTTGCAGACCACATCCATGCATTATTTGGACTCACAGATGGTGTTCCATGTGACGCTTGCCAATCGGCATTACTCACAAAATAAGCATTAGGTTCAAAATCCATATTTGCAGTGCTACAATCTCCATTTGCACACTGAGAGAAACTTACTTGTTGCACAAAAAGAAACAAGATTAAAAAGGTTGATAATTTTTTCATTTTATTATTTGTTTGTTTACCCTACTCTATTTTTAAATTGGCTTTTCAGGATACTCCATTTAAATCGATCTACTGATATGTATTCGATTCTAAAATTCATTACCCAATAAAACAACACATATAATTAAAAAAATCATCTTAAAAACTCTCCTCTTAGCTATTAAAATAAAAAAGTCGGTTATTTATAACCGACTTCATATTTGTTTCTCTAAAAAATTATACTCTTCCCTTTAAGGCATTAAATACCCATGCTATGGCAAAAAAGCCTACTCCCACAGCAGAAAAACCCCAACCTGCAATATCAGCATATCTATAAATACCTAACCCTATTAAAAGTAATCCCATTAAAATCATTATAAAGGTTGCCCAAGCTAATACCGTATTTTTATTCATTCCCATAATTTAAGTTTAAAAATTTGAGTAAAGCAAATATACAAATTCTATTAATATTTAGGAGTAGACTTATTCTTTCATTAAGAGTTTTAAAAATGAAGGTTATTAATTTTAAAATAATGTGTTTGTATACAATAATAATATTAAGAATATTGTTATTAAATTAATGTTCTAATAGTAAATTTATTGTAAATTAATTAAAAAATTAACTTTAATTATAATAAAAGTGTAAATGTTTTAACATAAAAATACGTAAATTTACATATCAAGAACAAACAAAACTAATAAAAGAGCTTATGTCAGATAGGTTTAGTATAATTATTTTAATAATAAATATTTCAAACCTTGTTAGGCATTTTTTTTACCTTTTTCTTATAAAGGACAACTCTATTTTTTATTAACTTAAACAATATTTTTTTATGGAAAATTTTTACTTCAAAAATTGTTTTGAAAAATGGAAAGTTATTGCGCTGCTTTTTTTTCTGATTAAACTTAGCTATTCTGAAGCTCAAACTTTAGTTTACGCTCAATCAATTATTTCAGAAAGTGAAGTTGACAATAGTGGAAATGCTGCTGACTTAGACCAAACTACATTTGCAGTAGTAAGAGCAAGTACAGGAATTGCAGTAGGAATAGGAAGTTACTCGGGGCACCTTGAACTTGAATTCCCAACTACTTTACCTGCAAACACAACATCTTATGTGAAAATTGAATCAGATGACAACTTGCTAGAAGTTCTTTTAGGAGGAAGTTTAGGAAATATTCTTTCTGATGTGCTTGGAATTGTATTAATTGGTAATCAAGAATTTACTATTCAGGCAAAAATGAACAATTCTATTATTAACGTAGGATCTGGAAGTTCTCAAATACCAAATGCTTTTGCTACACCTAGTTTAAGAGTTGTAATTAATGAATTAGGCGAGTACTTTCTTGCAGTTACACCCAATCAACCTTATAATAGAATTCGATTAACTAATAGAGTTGGATCACTCCTAGGGTTAAATAACACTAAAAATTTAAAAGTTTATAGTGCTCATTATATATCACAATCTAATGAATGTGGAAATACTTTATATACTTCATTTAATGGAAGTGGATTAACAGTAGATCTTATTGAATTAGGCGGTGCGGGTGTAAATAACCCAGAAAATGTAATTGATTCTGATTTAAATTCATATTCTGAATTAAGTTTAGGAATTTTAAATGTAGCAGCATCAATTGAACAAACAGTATATTTTGATGGATTATCAAATCCAAATGATGTTTTTAATATAAGGTTAAGATTAGATCCATCTTTAGTTACTCTTGGAGTTGCTAATAATATAACTATTAGTTCATACAATGGAGCCAATGTAGCTAATTCAATATCACTAAATGGATTACTAAATTTAGACTTACTAACTCTTTTACAAAATAATGAGATTGTAAGTATACCATATTCTCCAGGAATGGCAGTGGATAGAATCACTATTCAATATTCCGCTTTATTAAATGTTTCTGCTTTTCAAAAATTAGACTTATTTGATATTACAAGAACGCCTCCAGCACCTACTATTGATGTTAGTTCTCAAAACTTAGTTGTTTGTTCTGGTAGTTCAGCTAGTTTAATTGCACATGCTGATCCTTCAACTTTACAAATTTACTGGTATGATGTGCCTTCTGGAGGAACTCCAATAGGAATGGTTAATTCTGGAGAAGCATTTATTACTCCAGCAATTACAACAGCCACAACTTTTTATGCTGCTGCAAAAAATCCAAACTGTCCGGATGAATCTGTAAGAACTGAAGTGACTGTAAATGTTAATACAGCACCTACAGGAAATAATTTATCTGTAACAGGAAATGAAAATCCAATATGCGCAATTAATAGTGTTGTAATAACTCCTTCTTCAAGTACAATTACAGGAACTTTTCATTGGTATTTTGATGCAAATGCAACAAATGAAATTACTGACGGATTGATTAATGGAAATATTACATATTCTATCGATTCAAATGGTGTTCTAACTATAAACGGATTGACAACTAATGATAGTCCTGTTTCTTATTATTTAAGTATTACTGATTCTAACACCCAATGTTCAAATAACCCTGGCGATTTAAAAGAAGTAATCATTACTATCATTGATGAAGCAACACCTACAACTAACGATACGACTCAAGAATTTTGTGTATCTCAAAATGCAACTGTAGCTGATATACAAGTGAACGAATCTCCTATTGCATGGTATACTGCTTCCACAGGTGGAACACCTTTAGATCCTACAACACTTCTTACTAATGGAATGTATTACGCAGCAATTGTTGGAACAACTTGTGAAAGTAGTGTTAGATTAGAAGTAACTGTAACTATTTCTGATGAAGCAACACCTACAACTAACGATACGACTCAAGAATTTTGTGTATCTCAAAATGCAACTGTAGCTGATATACAAGTAAACGAATCTCCTATTGCATGGTATACTGCTTCCACAGGTGGAACACCTTTAGATCCTACAACACTTCTTACTAATGGAATGTATTACGCAGCAATTGTTGGAACAACTTGTGAAAGTAGTGTTAGATTAGAAGTAACTGTAACTATTTCTGATGAAGCAACACCTACAACTAACGATACGACTCAAGAGTTTTGTGTATCTCAAAATGCAACTGTAGCTGATATACAAGTAAACGAATTTCCTATTGCATGGTATACTGCTTCCACAGGTGGAACACCTTTAGATCCTACAACACTTCTTACTAATGGAATGTATTACGCAGCAATTGTTGGAACAACGTGTGAAAGTAGTGTTAGATTAGAAGTAACTGTTATTATAAATTCAACAAGTGATGCTACAATAGATGGAGAAACAGCAAATATTTGTTTTAGTAATGAATATACATATACTACTGAACCCAATATGACTAATTATCAATGGTCTGTTACAGGAGGTTTAATTACTTCTGGAGGTGACTCTTCATCAAATTTTGTTACCATAGAGTGGAATGAAGTAACAACAGGAAATGTTAATGTAACATATTCAGGGGCTACTCTTTGTAGTGCTACAGCTTCTGCTTCATTAGATATTCCAATTACTGTTTGTTCAGACCTTACAATTACAAAAGTTGCAAATGTTTCGCAAATTGCAGTTGGAGAAACTATCGTCTTCACAATTACTGTTTCAAATAATGGAACATCAGACATCCAAAATATTGAAGTACTTGAAGATTTGCCATCAGGATATAACTATGTTTCTAATACGACTACTATAGGGACTTATGATTCATCAACAAATCTTTGGTTAATTAGTCAATTATTAGCAGGACAAAGTGCCACTTTACAAATTACTGTAACGATAAATGCTTCAGGAAACTTTACAAATACAGCTACAATATTAAACTCTGATCCAGTAGATAGTAATCCTGATAATAATGTAGCTATCGCAGAAGTAATGGTTATTTGCTTAACGGTTTATAATGAATTTTCACCAAATAATGATGGAGAGAACGAATTTTTCATAATTGATTGTATTGAAAATTACCCAAATAACAAATTAGAAATATTCAATAGATATGGAAATATGGTTTATGAAACAAAATCATATCAGAACACATGGAATGGAATATCAAATGTTAATGGTGTAATAAAACAAGGCGAATCAGTACCAGTTGGAACTTATTTTTATTCATTAAAAGTTGATGAATTAAATATATCAAAATCTGGATGGATATACGTTGCTAAATAATTCAAAGTAAACTATTTTAAGTATGAAAAAAACAAACAATATATTAAGAAAATTTCTTCTCGTAATTTTAATAACATTTTGTAAAAATAGTCTACTTGGTCAACAACAACCACAGTATACACAGTATATGTACAATACTATGAGTATTAATCCTGGTTATACAGGTACAAACGGAAGACTTGAAGCAATTTTACTTCATCGATCGCAATGGATTGGAATCGATGGAGCTCCAGTAACTCAATCTTTAGGCGTTCATGGTAAATTAGGTGAATACACAGGTCTAGGATTAAGTGTTATCAATGATAAAATTGGACCACAAAGTCAACAATATTTTAATGGGAATTTTGCATATCATATAAAAATGAGTGAAAAAACAATTTTATCACTTGGTATTAATGCAGGTTTCAATTTATTAAATATTGATTGGTCTAAAGGAACTTATAGAAGTCAAACAGACAATGCTTTTAATGAAAATTTAAACAATAATACAAGATTAATAATAGGCACAGGAGGATTTTTATATGGTGAAAATTGGTATCTAGGTTTATCAATTCCAAATTTTATAATCACAGAATCGTATGATGATATAAAAGAATCTATAATTAGGAGAAAAACACATTATTACTTACAAGGAGGCTATGTTTTTGATCTTTCCCCTAGTTTAAAATTTAAACCTGCTTTCTTAGCAAAACTAGTTGAAGGAGCACCCGTTACCTATGATGCATCTGCAAACTTTATGATAAACGAAAAATTTGTAATAGGTGCTGGATATCGATTTACAGATGCGTTTTCTGCTCTGGCAGGATTTCAAATAACAAATTCAATATTTGTAGGATATGCGTACGATCATTCTATTACTGATTTACAAAAATATAATGATGGTTCACATGAAATCATTTTAAAATTTAATTTAAATGACAAAGCAAAACTAGCTCGTTCACCTAGATTCTTTTAATCCTTTATTACTATGAAAAAAATTATACAAACAGCAATATTTCTATTTAGTATTAGCCTATTTTCACAATCCAGTTTAGATAAAGCAACTAAATATTATAAGACAATGCAATATAAAAAAGCAGTTGAAATGTATGAAAAAGCCATTGAAGATAAAGGTGCAAATAGTCAGGAAACCGTTTTTAGAATTGCTAATAGTTACTTTTATATAAATGATTATATAAATGCGAAAAAATGGTTTGATAAAGTCTATGAAGCAGAACAAGGCAGTATGGCTGAAGTAAACTTTATTAAATACATTGAATCTTTAAAGTCAAACAGAGACTATGATACTGCTAATAATTTATTAAAGGAGTACTACAAAAATAATCCTGTCAAACTAAAGATGTTGGCATATCAAAAGAAAGAATTAGATAGTTTAAATAAAAAGAAAACGTTATATACAATTACAAATCTTTCTATTAACACACCAATGTCCGATTTTGGAGCTGTAAAATATGGCCCTAATAAAATAATATTTTATTCATCAAGAGATACTTCTAAATTTAATAATAAAATATACTCTTGGAATGAACAACCTTATTTAAATACATATATAGCCGAAAAAAATATTGGTACAGGAAATGTAGATAATGTAAAACTGTTTTTAAATAATTTGAACTCTGATTATCATGATGCAACTGTTGCTTTTTCAAACGATTTAGAAAAAGTATATTTTACTTCTAATTACTTAAAAAGACGTAAAATAAAAACAAACAAAAGCGGTTTATCTAATATGGAAATTTTAAGAGGATCAATTGTAGATAACAAAATAGTTGATATTGAAACTCTAAAATTTAATGATGAAAACTATTCTTGTGCTCATCCTTCGCTATGTGATAAAGGAAAATATTTATTCTTTGTTTCAGACATGCCTGGTGGTTATGGTTGTACTGATATTTATTATGCTGAAATATTTGAAGATGGGTCTATAAACACACCTATTAATGCAGGACCTTCTGTTAATACTGCTGGAAGAGAAATGTTTCCCTATTTTGTAAATAATACATTATATTTCTCATCAGATGGACATTATGGAATTGGTGGATTAGATATTTTTGAATCAAAACTTGAAAGTAAAAACTCATTTTCAACTCCTACAAATCTAGGGTCTCCTATTAATAGTAATATGGATGATTTCTCATTTACATACTACAAAGAAACTGGCGATGGTTATTTTTCATCAAATAGAACAATGGGAAAAGGAGATGATGATATCTATTCTTTCGTAAAAACAAAAGAAGTTATCTTTCAAAATTATTCTGGAAATGTTTTAGATGAAGCAACTAAAAAACCTATTCCTTATGCTAATATTAAAGTTATAGATAATTTTGGAGATACTGTTCAAAACGTAAAATCGGATAGTTTAGGATATTATAATGTGCAATTACCCTGTAATAGTGAGCATAATTTAAATTTTTCTAAACCTAATTATAGTTCTAAAAATGTTCAGGTAAAAACAGATGACGGAGCGAAAGATATTAAAAACAATATCGTTTATTTAAATAGCTTTGAAAGTTTAGTCGTTAAAGAAGATAATGTTGAAAAAATAAAAGTAAACCCTATTTATTTTGATTTAGACAAATTTGCAATAACTCCTCAAGCAGAAAGTGAACTAGAAAAAGTATATTATGTTATGACTGAGTTCCCTAAAGTAGTTATAAAAATAGAATCACACACCGATTCTAGAGGTTCAGATTCACATAATTTAAAACTTTCTGATAATAGAGCAAAAGCTACTCAAACTTATTTAATAGCAAGAGGAATAAGTCCTGAACGTATTGAAAGTGCTATTGGTTATGGAGAAACTAGACTAAAAGAAAATTGTCCAAATGGTGTAAAATGCACAGAAGAACGACATTCAATTAATAGGCGTTCCGATTTTATTATAGTCAGTAAATAAAACATTAAAAGAGAGAGACTTAAAACCTCTCTCTTTTAGTATTAATTAAATATGTTAATCAACATTTCTTTTAATAAATCGTGTTGCGAAATATTTGCTCCTACACCTTTACTTTTAACATCAATTCCTCTTAAAGTAGAAACAATTGCACTTACTTTTTTCATTGGATAATTTCGAATAGCAACATCATAATCAGATACAAAATAAGGATTCACTTTTAAAACTTTAGCCACATTTGCTTTAGATTTATCTTTTAAACCATGATATTGAAGTAATTGAGAGAAAAAACCAAAAACAAGTCCAGTAGTTACAACAATAGGATTATCTTTTGGGTTTTGCGCAAAATAATTAATTATTTTATATGCTTTCAATTGATCCTTCTCTCCTATTGCTTTGCGCAATTCAAAATTATTATAATCTTTACTTATTCCTATATTTTCTTCAACATCTTTTGCCGAAATTGTATGTCCTTTTGGTAATATAATTTTCAATTTATCTAATTCATTACTTATTTTAGACAAATCTGTTCCTAAAAACTCTACTAACATTGCAGCAGCTTTTGGTTCAATATTATAATTTTGACCTGATAAAACACGTCTTATCCAATCGCCAACCTGGTTTTCATATAATTTTTTACTTTCATATAAAATACCTGACTTTCCTAATAATTTAGTTACCTTTTTTCTTTTATCTAACGTTTTATATTTATATGCAAAAACAAGGATTGTTGTAGGTTGAGGATTTTCAATATAAGATTCTAATTTATCAATAGTTCTAGATAATTCTTGCGCTTCTTTTACTATAACAACTTGTCTTTCGGCCATCATAGGATATCGCTTTGCATTTGAAACAATATCTTCAATTGTAGTATCTCTACCATATAAAACAACTTGATTAAATCCTTTTTCCTCTTCGCTCAAAACATTTTTCTCAATATATTCAGTAAGTTTATCAATATAATAAGATTCCTCACCCATAAAAAAATAAATAGGTTTAAAATTTCCTGCTTTGATATCTTTAGTAATTTGAATGACTTCGTCCAAAATATGTGGATTTGTTAATTTGTATATTCGTAAAATTGATTATAGATTTGCTCTATGCAAAAATTGAATTTTCCAACGTATTCGTTTCGGTTCAAAAATAGTGAAAATAAACCCTATATTTTTGATGAAATAAGAAAAAAATTTATTGTTCTTACTCCAGAAGAATGGGTTCGTCAACACACTATTCAATATTTAATTCAAGAAAAGAAATATCCTAAATCTTATATAAACGTTGAAAAATTAGTTAAAGTAAATGATATAAATAAGCGCTATGATATTGTTGTTTTTAATTCTAGTGGCAGCATTAATCTTTTAATAGAATGCAAAGCACCAGAAGTGACCATAAAACAGCAAACATTTGATCAAATTGCACAATATAATTTAGTATTAAAAGCAGAGTATTTAATGGTTACTAACGGACTTAATCACTACTTTTGTATAATGGATTTTAAAAATGAAAAATATACTTTTTTAAAAGAATTACCCGATTTTAAAAAAACTGAAAAAAATTGAAAAAAATAGCTGTTGTCATACTAAATTGGAATGGAGTTTCATTATTAAAACAATTCCTTCCATCAGTAATTCAATATTCAGATGAAGCTTCAATATATGTTATTGATAATAATTCAACTGATGATTCGATAAATACTTTAAAAGAAGGTTTTCCTTCTGTTAACATAATAGAAAATTCAGGCAATTTTGGATTTGCAAAAGGATATAATGAAGGTTTAAAGACAATAAAAGAGCCTTATCTTGCGTTAGTAAATAGTGACATTGAAGTTACTGAAAACTGGTTACAACCTATAATTGATATTTTTGATGCTGAACCGAAGACTGCTATAATTCAACCAAAAATCTTAGATTTTAAAAATAAAACCCATTTTGAATACGCTGGAGCTGCTGGTGGTTTTATTGATAAATATGGTTTTCCTTTTTGTAGAGGACGAATTTTTGAAACCTTAGAGAAAGATAATAATCAATATAATGATGTTATAAATATTTTTTGGGCTTCAGGTGCTTGTTTCTTTATTAAAAGTGACATTTATAAAGAACTAAATGGTTTTGATGAAGACTTCTTTGCACATCAGGAAGAAATTGATTTATGTTGGAGAGCTTTAAATAATAATCATATTATCAAATATTGCGGTTTATCAACTGTTTATCATGTAGGTGGAGCCACATTAAGCATCCAAAATCCTAAAAAAACATATTTAAATTTTAGAAATTCATTATGTATGCTAACAAAAAATTTGCCTAAAAATAAGTTATTCATTATCTTGTTCATAAGACTAATTCTTGATGGAATTGCAGGAATACGTTTTTTATTACAAGGAAAGTTTACTCACGTTTTAGCAATAATAAAAGCACACTTCTCTTTCTATAGAATGCTTCCTAAATATATTAAAAAGAGAAGATCAATAAAGAATAAAGAATATTATATAACGAACTCAATTATATATCAATACTTTATTTTAAAGAAGCATTTCTTTAAAGAAATTTTTAATAATAATTAACTTTATTTTAGAACTAAGGTTGATTATACTATTATGATTTCAACTACATTTGTATAACTAAAAAAAATGAAAAAAAATGAAAAAAATCGTTCTGTCATTATCCGTGTTGGCTTTATTGATGACGTCTTGTGTTTCTAAAAAGAAATTCACTGAGTTGGAAGCGAAAAATAAAGAAATACAAGATTTACTAAATTCAGCAACTGTTAAATTAAATAATTGTTTAACCGAAAAATCAGCAATAACAAGTCAATTAGAATATCTTAAAAAGAATAATTCTGATTTAATAAATAGCTCAAAAGAACTAACTGTTTTAACTACTAAAGGAGCTGAGAATTTAGAAAAATCTTTAGAGAGTTTAAAAGAAAAGGATCTGAAAATTTCAAGATTACAAGATGCTTTAACTAAAAAAGATAGTGTAACACTTGCTTTAGTTACTAGCTTGAAAAAAGAAGTTGGTTTAAATGATCCAGATATTAATATAAACGTTGAAAAAGGAGTAGTATTTATTTCTATTGCTGATAATTTATTATTCAAATCGGGAAGTTATGAAGTAAGTAATGGAGCAAAAGATGTTTTAGCTAAAGTGGCTAAAGTTATCAATAGCAAACCTGATTTTGAATGTATGGTAGAAGGACATACTGATAATGTGCCAATTAAAAACAATGTACTATTAGACAATTGGGATTTATCTGTTAAAAGAGCTACTTCAATAGTAAGAGTATTACAAAACCAATTAGGAGTTGATCCAAAACAATTAATTCCAGCAGGTAGAAGTTCATATATTCCATTAGTAGAAAATGATACACCAGCAAATAGAGCAAAAAATAGAAGAACAAAAATTATCATTTTACCTAAAATTGATCAATTCTATGATATGATTGAAAAGGAAATGAAAACATTAAGTGAAAAGAAATAATCCTAATTAAATTTAGTCTTTATAGAACTTATATCCATATAAAATTGGAATTTGGCTTTAAGAAATACTGTTAGATAAAACTTTAAAGCCACGACTTTTAGGAGGATAATATTGAAACACTTTAAAAACTAAAAAAACACTTCAATTACTTGAGGTGTTTTTTTTTATAAAATTTAACAAGAATATTAAACTGAAACACAACTTATTTTTGTTAAAAAAAGAATTATTCTTTAATAATACATCAAAATTAAGGTATTTTTTTTGTTAAATATTTTTTTTTACTACCTTTAAATCCAATTTTTAATAAAATATGAAAAAAACACTTTTACTAACTGCACTATTTATTTCTTCAATACTTTTTTCACAGTCACATGTTGAAATAGACGGAATTAAAATTGAAAAATCAATTAAAGTTAAAGACGGAAATGACAAAACAAAATTGTCATTGAATGGATACGGAATTAGAGATAAAATGTGGATTAATTTATATGTACAAGCTCTTTACTTAGAAAAAAAGACTGATAATGCAGATGAAATTTTAAACTCTAAAAATACCATTGCAACTCGTTTATACATTACTTCAACTTTAGTTACTAGACAAAAACTAATAAAAGCGATTGAAGAAGGAATGGAAAAATCATATAAAGGTGATTTAGATCCTTTAAGAGATCGATTAAACAAGTTTATGTCCTTTTTTGAAAATGAATTAAAAGCTGAAGGATATGTAGAATTTGTCTATTCTCAGAATGATGAAAAAACCTATGTTTTTCTTAACGATGATATAATAGGAGAAATTGAAGGTTTAGACTTTAGAAAAGCATTATTTGGAATTTGGCTTGAAGAAAGAGCTGTAGATAAAACTTTAAAAAGAAGGCTTCTAGGAAAATAAAATAAACAACAAAAAACACTTCAATTTCTTGAAGTGTTTTTTGTTATAAACCATAATTTGATGGTAATAAATCGCCTACTTTTCTTTTAGTAATATCTCCAGAAAAATAAATTTTATCATAGTCTGTAAATAATCCAAATATATCGATAGAAAATTTAGACGTATAAAAAAATATTTTCGATTGTTCTTTTTGATCATATAAAATACTAAATTCAGCAATAAATCCTTTTTTACGCAATAATCTGTCTTGTTTTTCCACAAAAACTTCACTCATGTTTTTACTACTATCTTTTTCTATTTTAAAATGCTCTTTAGAATTTACCATAAAAGAACCTTCAAATAATAAAAATTCATCTTTTGACCATTTTTCTTGAGCTAAATTTCTAAACAAATGTAAAAAAGAACCTTTATATGCTTTCTCTCTTCTCTTTGATATTTTACTAGATAATTCTGTTTCTTTAAAAACCGAATACCCTCCAAATGAACTGCTTATTGCATCATTTATATTTATACTTGATTTATAAAATGTAGTACTAAATTCTAAAAGTGTATATTCAATTTTATATCCTAAATATGGATTATCAATAAGTAATGGTTTGTCTGAAAATGCAGTTAATACAAAATTATCATTATTATAATCAAAATAAATTTCATCTTCATTTGTAATTATAGCATTTTTACCTGCTTTTGTAGTACCTAAAAAGTTCTTTCTAAAAATATCGAGCATTTGTTTTCTCGAAAATTTATTTTGACTCAATACAACCTCTTTTAACTCAGTAACATTTTGTTTTAGAACAATATTTAATTTAAAACTATTTTTTTGAATTACTGAATAAGTTGTTTTATACCCAATATAACTGGTAATTATTTCTGTATTTAATTCACTAGGAATATGCAATATAAAATCACCTTTTGAATCGGTCATAGTTCCTATAGTTGTTCCATTTACATACACAGAAGCACCATATATTGGCATATTATCTTCGTCTGTAACTTTTCCTTCAACAACTATTTGTGCGATAATTGGACTATTAAAAAGAATAAAAAAAAATAAAAATATCTTCATGATTCTAAAAGCCTTAAAGAATATCTAAACTTCCTTTTCCTTCTCTTATTACCTCTGGTTCATAACCTGATAAATCAATTATCGTTGATGCAATATTATCGCCATAACCACCATCAATAACTAAATCTACTTTATTTTGCCATTTTTCAAAGATTAATTCTGGATCTGTAGAATATTCTATAACTTCATCTTCATCATGAATAGATGTAGAAACAATGGGGTTTCCTAACATTTGAACTATTTGTAATGCAATATTATTATTTGGAACACGAATACCTACTGTTTTCTTTTTTCTAAATTCTTTTGGTAAATCATTATTTCCAGGTAAAATAAAAGTATAAGGTCCTGGTAAAGCGCGTTTTAATATTTTAAACGTTGACGTATCAATTTGTTTTATATAATCTGATATATTACTTAAATCACTACATATAAAAGAAAAATTAGCCTTTTCAAGTTTAATTCCTTTAATTTTTGCAATGCGTTCTAACGCCTTTGTGTTTGTAATATCGCACCCAAGACCATAAACTGTATCAGTTGGATAAATAATTAAACCCCCATTACGTAAAACATTTACTACTTTTTTAATAGCTGCTTCACTTGGTTTGTCTTCGTATATTTTTATGAATTCTGCCATTTCTATGGAATTTTCCTCAAATTACGAAAATTCCACAGAAATAAAGAAGTCTTTTACTTCTTATTTTAAATATAAAAATGGATCTACTAACTGATATTTTGGACTTCTCTTCATAAAATTATTAAAATAAGCCGTATGTGTTGCTCCCATCAATATAAAAACTCGGTCACCAGGCTTGAAATCAATCTGATTTAAATTAGAATACATTCTGATATTTCTATGATAGAATTTTGCAGCTTCATCCGCTCCTTCAAATTTATCTTTAGTAGAAACATGAGTCAAAATATCAGCATTAATGTTAATTAAAAAATCTAAATATTGTGGATTATTATCTATTTTTAACTTTTCTAATAATGAAAGATTATCATAATTCAATTTTTTTTCTTCTTCATTTATTAATTGAAAATACCTTTCGTAGGTTTGATCATTTACTTTATTCGGAATATAATTTGGAATATTATAATTATACCCCATATGATGATCAATTCCATAAATACGAGTTGCACTACTCAAACGACCTACTTCATAAGCTAAAAGTTCAATTTCAGAAGGATTTTTAAATTTTATTTTGGGATTTTTGAGATATTCGGCATATTCTTTCTGTAATGTTTCATTAAAATCGGGTGTAGTTTCTACAATGATGATAGTAGGTTTAAATTCTGCAATCATTTTTGCTATTTTATGCACTTCTTTTTGATTTTTTTTATCGTTTTCATCAAAATCTACAGAATTAGCGTCAGAAGTGAATCCCATATGAAATGTTCCGAAATTCAATACTGGAATAGCATCATCAAATTTATCTTTAAAGATATTTTGCTGTGCTTTAACATTTGAAATTACTAAAAATGCGATAAAGAAAATGACTTTGTTCATGATATTATTTTTTTAATGTTTGAATCAAAGTTGAAGATTATTTAAACCCTATACTTCATTTTTTCGATAAACACCTTATTTTATTCTGTCAACACTTTTTTATTTAAAAAAAGCTCCTGTACTTTTACAAAGTAAAATGTAAAAATGAAATGAAACCCTTTTCAAAACAAAAAGAAATTATAATTCACTCCATATATTGGTTGGTTTTTCTATCTAGCTACCTTGTCAAATTAAAGCCAGAGAATGAGTTTATCTTTAGTCTTGACGAAATTACCTATTTTGAATTAACTTATCTCTTTATTACTATTTCTACTTTTTATCTAAATTATCTTTTCATCTTAAAAATTTTTTTTGACATTAAGATGACAGTCAAATTTTTAGTAGGATTGATTCTAATTTTTGCTTATTTTATAATTGTTCGTTATATAATAGAAGAAATTATTTCTCCTCATGTCATTGGAACTGGAAATTATTTTGAAGGAACTCATTTTACTTATTATATTTTTGACAATTTACATTGGGCATCAAAGCCTATTATTACAAGTACTATTATTTGGCTAGTGATTAATTTCATAAGAACTTTACAGAATGAAGTACAACTGAACGAAGAAAAGAAAAAAGCGGAAATTCAGTTTTTAAAATCACAAATTAATCCACATTTTATTTTTAATACACTGAATAATATCTATTCAATGGTTTTTACAAAATCTGAGCAAGCCTTACCAGCTATAGAAAAACTGAGTGAGATTATGCGATTTACTACTTATGAAACTCAAAAAGAAAAAATTCCTATAGAAAGTGAGTTGAAATATATTGAAAGCTATATTGAATTGGAAAAAATTAGAAATACTAAAACCATTTATATTAAACTAGATTTAGTAGAAGTCAAAGACAAAAATCAGATCATTCCTCCTTATTTATTACTTCCGTTTATTGAAAATTGTATAAAACATGGTGTTTTAGATGATGTAAAAAATCCAGTTCTTTTTTCTATTAAATCTAATAGTAAAAAAATCATTATTGAAACTGAAAATCATATAAATAACAAACTTAAAGATGTACATTCCGGCATCGGGATTGCTAATCTGAAAAAACGTTTGAAATATTATTATCCCAATAAGCATATATTTAAGGTAAAAAATGATGGAATTATATTTAAAAGTTATCTTGAAATACAATTATAATCATGAAAAAAATTAAGTGCATCATCTTAGACGACGAACCATTAGCAGTGGATCTCTTAAAAAATTATGCCGATAAGCAGTTACAACTGGAAGTTGTTTTAGCAACAACTGATGTTTTTGAAGTAATCGAACAACTTCAAAAACAAACTGTTGATTTAATTTTTATTGACATTCAAATGCCTGAACTATCCGGAATTCAACTAATGCAAATGTTCAATAAAGATAATTACTTTATAATTACGACTGCTTATGCAGATTATGCCTTAGAAAGTTATGATTATCGTGTAATTGATTATTTACTAAAACCTATCAGTTTTGATAAATTTCATAAATCAATACAAAAATTTACCAATTTTGTGATTTTAGAAACTATGGAAAACAATCATTTATTTGTAAAAGTAGACGGACGGCAAATAAAAATCAATCCAAAAGAGATTATTTTAATAGAAGGTTTAAGTGATTATATTCGAATACATCTGTTAAATGAGCGTTTGATAGTTTTAGATAATTTAAAAGATTTTATCCATAAACTTCCACTAAATGAGTTTATGAGGGTTCATAAATCTTATATTATTCAACTTGATAAAATAAAATCAATTGATGGAAATATGATCTATCATGATCTTGGCACTACTCCTATTGGTGAAACTTATAAGCATAAGATAAAAAAATGGATTGGCAATAAAGAATGAATTTTAAAATACATTAAAGCTTAAATCTTCTATAAAACCAAACAATCTAAATAGTCAAAAATAAAATTTATCTTATCTGAAAATGATAAATTACTTTTTATCCTATTACTTCTAACTTAGCAAATTTTAACAATAGCTTTTTTAAACCGCCAACATCAAATCTAATTTCTGCTTTTCTATCTGCTCCTACTCCTTCTATGCTTATGATTTCTCCTTTTCCAAAACGCTCATGCATTACAATATTTCCAGCAACTAATTTACTATCAAACAAATTAGGAGCACTTTGCGTTTTTATTCCAGAGACAGGTTTTAATTTACGAATATTAGGTTTATTATTTTCTTCTGTTTTTAAATAAGCAGGTGGTTTACTCGCAATAGGTTTTGCTAATCGCAATTTAGATTTATCTATATCGCCAAAAACATCAATATCCATTAAAGGTTTATAGCGATAATTTCCGTTATCTACTGGATTTAAATATTCTAAATAATTATCATCTATTTCTTCAATAAAACGAGATGGCTCGCTATCTACTAATTTTCCCCATCGATATCTAGATTGCGCATAAGTTAAATAAGCTTGATGTTCAGCTCTTGTTAAAGCTACATAAAATAAGCGTCGTTCTTCTTCTAATTCACTTCTTGTATTCATACTCATTCCACTTGGAAATAAGTCTTCTTCTAAACCTACAATAAAGACATGCTGAAACTCTAATCCTTTGGCTAAGTGAATAGTCATAAGCGCTACTCTATCATCGTCGCCTGTATCTTTATCTAAATCAGTTGCTAAAGCAACATCTTCTAAGAATTCGGCTAATGCTCCACGAGCTCCATCAATTTCTTTCTGTCCTTCAGTAAAGTCTTTTATACCATTTAATAATTCTTCAATATTTTCAATACGAGTAATACCTTCTGGTGTTCCGTCTTTTTTTAGCTCTTGAACTAAACCTGTTTTTTTTGTAACATGTTCTGTTAAGTAAAAAGCATCTTGGTTTTCATTGATAATTTGAAAACTCTTGATCATGGTTACAAAATCTTGCAATTTTGTTTTAGTTCCTGAGTTTAGTTTTAAATCAATTTTATCAATATGTTCCATTACTTCAAAAATGGAACGTTTATAATGATTAGCAGCAACAGTTAATTTTTCAATAGTTGTATTTCCTATTCCACGAGCAGGATAATTTATTACTCTTATTAATGCTTCTTCATCTTTAGGATTTATAACTAATCGAAGATATGCTAATACATCTTTTATTTCTTTACGTTGATAGAAAGATAAACCACCATAAATTCTATATGGAATATCGCGTTTACGCAAAGCATCCTCTATAGAGCGTGACTGAGCATTTGTACGATATAAAACAGCAAAACTTCCATTTGGTAATTGATTTTGCATTTTTTGTTCAAAAATAGTAGAGGCTACAAATCGACCTTCTTCTCCATCTGTTAAACTTCTATGTACTTTTATTTTTGGTCCATCGTCATTTGCTGTCCAAACTACTTTATCTAGTTTTGTTTTATTTTTATCAATTACATTATTTGCTGCTTCTACAATGTTTTTTGACGAACGATAATTTTGTTCCAAACGATACATTTTAACATTATCGTAATCTTTCTGGAAATTCAAAATATTATTAATGTTTGCTCCACGAAAAGCGTAAATACTTTGTGCATCATCTCCTACTACACAAATATTCTGAAATCTATCTGATAACGCACGAACAATTAAATATTGCGAGTGGTTTGTATCTTGGTACTCATCTACTAATATGTAACGAAAACGATCTTGATATTTTGCCAATACATCTGGAAAGCGATTTAATAATTCATTTGTTTTTAATAATAAATCATCAAAATCCATTGCTCCTGATTTAAAGCAACGTTCTACATATTGTTGATAAATTTCCCCCATTCGAGGTTTTTTACTCATAGCATCTGCTTCTTGTAAATCTTGATTATTAAAATAAGCCTTTACTGTAATCAATGAATTTTTATAAGATGATATTCTGCCTAATACTTGTTTTGGCTTATATACATCTTTATCTAATTGCATTTCTTTTATAATAGAGCCTATTAATCTCACAGAATCTTGAGTGTCATAAATAGAAAAATTTGTAGGATAACCTAATTTTTCAGCTTCAATACGCAAAATTTTAGCAAATACTGAGTGAAATGTTCCCATCCAAAGATTTTTAGCTTCATTATTTCCTACAATATCTGCAATACGTTTTTTCATTTCACGTGCTGCTTTGTTTGTAAATGTTAAAGCTAGTATATTAAAAGCATCTACACCTTGACTCATAAGGTTAGCAATTCGCACAGTTAGCACTCTTGTTTTACCAGAACCTGCACCTGCAATTACAATCATAGGACCGTCTTTTTGTATTACTGGTGCTTGTTGTGCCTCGTTAAGTTGGGAAATTATATGTTGCATTTTAATTTTATGACAAATGAGTAAACTAATCTACAAAAATACACTTCTGTATTTGTTATTACAAATGAAGTTATTAACCATTTTTTTGTAATGATTTAAATCCTAAATCTAAACTGATATTTGGAAATTGTTAAAGTTTAGTTTTACTTTGCGATTATTAACATAGCCCTGATAGAGCTGATATCCTTTTTTGTAGTGATAGCGAAAAAAGATAAAGGCGAAAGCAGGAAAAAGCTTCTAAAAACAATTATGGACGGTACAAAAATTATTGAATTAGCTTCTTATACTCTACCAGCATTGATTACAGGTGGTGTTGCTTATTTTTTATTTCATTCTTTTTTTAAAAATGAAGAAAACAGAAGACGTTTTGAACTTTTAAAAGAAAATCAAAAACAAGCATTACCTATACGATTACAAGCTTATGAGCGTATTGTTTTGTTATTGGAGAGAATAAATCCTACTCAATTGCTATTACGTGTTTCTCCCATAAGTAATGATAAAAATGACTATGCTACATTATTAATTCATACTATTCAAACGGAATTTGAACATAATTTAACGCAACAAGTGTATTTGACTAGTGCAACTTGGGATATTATTAATAAAGCAAAAAATTCTACCATTCAGTTAATTCGTCAAACATCTATTGAAGAAGATGTGCTTAATGCAGAAAAATTGCGTGAAGCTATTTTAATTAGTTTGACCGAGAATGAAGCACCTAGCGCAATTGCTATAAGCTATTTAAAAGAGGAATTAAAAACAGTTTTTTAAATAAATAAAATCCCAAGTTTACACTTGGGATTTTAAATTTTACTTCTTTTTTTTAGAATTAATTATCTCTAATTACATGTATTACTCCTGTAATAGTGTGAGTTACATTAGAATTATCCTCATATGTACCACTAAAAGTAATATCAATATAGCCTCCTATTGCACCTATTTGACTCACATTGCAAATAACATTATTTGTTACACCATTTTGAATGATTACTTCACTATTTTCAATTAAGAAATTTGCTGTTGTATAACTTCCTGTTGCAAAAATGCTACCATAGAAATAAAAACTTGAAGTTCCTGTTGCTCCTTGTAGAGAAACGTTTAAACCATTTGGAGAAGAAGATGCTGAAATATTTCCAATGAAATAATCTACAGGTTCATTATCAATTTGATAAGTAATATATTCTGTTACAGCATTACAAGTAAGTAAATTTCCTATGTTTGTTACTGGTGTCACAAATGTATAATTAATTACACCTGATGTTTGCAAGCTTACATAATCATATCCTTCTAAAGTAAATGTTGTATTCGCATTACATACCAAGGTATTAAAGCTAAAACTTCCATTTGTTACATTAGAAACGAATCTTTGGTTTCCATAGTTTAATAAAACATAACCATCTGTAACATTTGAGTTATTACATTGTGCCAATGTTCCTGTAACAGTTGTTGAAGAAACCATTCCAGAAGTTGCAATAACATTAGGCAATACTGTATTTGAAGAAAATGGTCCTATTTGAGAAGTACTGATTACATTTCCACAATTATCTAATACATTCATTGTGATTGTCTGATTTGATGGAATTAATCCGCAAATCTCTCCATTACTATCACTTGTTCCTGTTCTAGGATATGTTTGATTATTAGGAGCTAATTCTACTTGAACATTAGAAAGAGGGTTATTATTCGAGTCAACAACTGTTAAACACAAATGAACAGTTGGAAATTGTGCATCGCAATTCCACCATGAAAAATGTGAAACCGAACCTACGTATTTATTTCCTACTTTTGTTGCACTACCTTCTTCTACCCAATACCCTTTTACATCATCAAAATGCCATAATGGAATTGTACTTGGAGATGAAGCCATTTGACCTATAGCAATAGGCATTTCAATTGTTGCAGCACTTGCTAATTGTAATTTTTCACCACTAGATCCTAATAATTCAACATTTATCATACCAAAAGTTTCCAATACTTTGGCTTCTCCATTAGTATCTGAAGCCAATAACATTCCTGGCATTTTTGCTTCTACATTAGAATCTTCCGGATCTAAATGATGCATGATTACACTTACTGAACCTGAATATGAAGAACCGTCTTCTTTTTTGAAATTTCCATCAAAATCTACTTTAGTTCCATTAGGCAAAGTAACATTTCCTGAAGTTCCAGAGTTTACTGTTCCTACAACTGTGGCACTTAACATCATTATTTTAACGTTATTTTCTCCTGAGGTAGGAATAACTGATCGTGAACCTTGTAAATATCCTGCTTTTGTTGCTGTGATATAAGCAAAATTTGATTTTACACTAGCATTTTTAATTATAAAAATACCATTGCTATCTGTTTGAGAAGAATTGTTTCCTATAAAAACGGTTGCATTTTGAATAGGGTCATTATTTTCATCAACTATTTGCCCAATAAAGTCTCTTGAAACGGTTGAACCAAAATTGTAATTAATTGAAGAATCTTGATTTTCATCTAAATTTAAACTGTCATCATTTGTATCACAACTTGTAAAAAGAAGGGAACTGATGACTAGTGTTGCTAAAATAAATTTTAATTTTTTCATAACTGAATATATTTATGTTTCCTATATATCAACACTAAATATATTTTGTTACCCTTATTTTTAATTTTTTATTCTTCTACTGGTATTTCTTGAGTATCTATTTCTTTACTTTTTGCATAATCATACCCAATTTTCCACCATTCTTTCATTTGTCCTTTATTAAAAACTAATGAATTTGTAGTTAATAATGTAGGTGTATAATAAAAATTGATCGTTGCATTTTTAAATTTAGCTTCATACTTACCTATTTTAATATTCTGATATTCAATCCTATCCATCATGAAAGAGAATAGATTTGTAAGTAAATTAAAAGGACTTCTTGCTGGTAATCTATTATATAATGATGTTTCAGTATGTAAAATTATGGCATCTACATGAGTGGCTCCTCTTTTTATTGCTTCTTCTATTGGAACCATAGATGCAAATCCTCCATCGGCATATTCGCAACCATTTTTCCGTACTAATGACATAAATGGAATATAATTACATGAAATCCATACCCAATCGCAAAAATCATCATAATCAAAATCGTTAATAGATTTATATTCAACAGTATTTAATGATAAATTTGAAACGGTTACAATAATTTCTTTTGGACCATTCTTTAATTCTTCAAATTCTTCAACAGTAAAAATCTGTTTGATTAATCTTTTTAAATTTTTACTTTCTCCAAATGTTTTTGATCCACTTATAAAGTTACGTAATACTTTAAAATGATTTATAGCAATAGTATCTTCTCCAAAACGTTTCCTAATTACAAAAGGGCAATTACTAAAAATACTATTCTGATTTACAGATGTATATATTTCTTTTATTTTTTCAACTTTGTTTAATGCTAAATGAGAAACTAACAAACTACCTGTGGAAGTTCCCATAAACAAATCATATTCTTTATGTAAATCTTCAATTAAATATTGAGTAACTCCACCTGCAAAGGCTCCTTTACTTCCTCCTCCTGATATTACTAGTGCTCGCATTATTCTGTTTCTTTTAAAAAATATTTTATTCTATCAGATTGATTTTTAGCCAACTTTGTCTCAATATTAATGAATTGTTTTCTTATCTCTTCGCTTGATATTAATTTTCTAATATTGTCTTTTCCAAACTTTACAAATTGCCATTTATGATGTAGTGAAGCATTTATTAATTCTTCAATAACTGTATCTGTAATGATTCCTAATTCTACAAACGTTTGTAGAGCTGCTTCTCTTACAGATGATTCAAATGGAAGCTTTGTATATTCTTCTAATTCAGTGATTGCATTTTGTCTTCTATCTAAATTATCATTCGACCCTACAATTTGAAGTGTTAAATTAGCAATTTTTAAATTATAATTAACTCCAATCCAGTTTTTCGACATTTCAATTAGCTTTTCCCTATCGTCTTTAAAGTTTGTCCAAAGTCTAAATAATGCTATTTCTCTTGTAATATAAGATTTATCTTGCAATAAAGTTTCAAACTCTGGTTTAAACTCAATAGGAATTCTATTTAAAACTTCTGCAACTGCTTGGCGAATTTTTATATCATTGGTTTGTAATCCTAATCGTAATAGATCTAATTGTTCTTCTACTGATACATTTTGAGATTGATATATAACTTCTCTCTTAACCGTATAATATACATCCGATTCTAATATGGTTTTAAATCTTTCAAATAATTTATCTTGATTTAAATTATTATTCTCATTAAAACGAATAAGTTCTTTTACGGAATTATTTTTAATTAAATAAAGAAGAGCATCTTTAAAATTGAATTTTGGATTTTCTAACCAATCCTCTTTAAATTGTGCTACATTGTATTTTGAAACTTTTTTTATTTCTTTCAAAAAATCATTAGTATCGACATTCTTATATGCGTATTTTTTTAAATAGCGTTTAACTGCTTTTCTAAAGTTATCCTCTCCTATATCAGTTCTCAGTACATGCAAAGCCCAAGCTCCTTTTTTATAAAAAGTAAGAGAACTTGCCTTTTCATTTAAAATAGGAATAGTATCATATTCACTTGCTTGTTGTAATAATTGTGCCGATTCATACAATTGATTATAGAAATAATCGTCTCCAAAAACTTCTTTTTCAGCTAATAAAGCATAATAAGTAGCAAAACCTTCATGTAGCCAATGATGCTTACTTTCTTTTGCTGTTATTAAATCGCCAAACCATTGATGTGCTAATTCATGAGCGTTTACATTTACATAGTTTTTATCATTAAAACCTATTGAATCTACTACAAAATCTTGCGAAAAAATAGTAGAAGTAGTGTTTTCCATTCCAGCATATAAAAAATCTCTCACAGGAATTTGTTTATAAATTACCCAAGGATACTTCACTCCTATTTCATCTTCTAAAAACTCAAACATTTGTTTAGAATAACGATAAGTTGGTTCAAATTTGTCAATATCTCTTCTATCAAGAACAAATTCTAAAATCGTTCCAGAATTAGTGCTTTCATACATTTTTTCAAATTTTCCAATAGCAATCATCACAAGATAAGAAGACATTGGTTTTTGCATTGAATAATAAATATTTCTATCTATATTTATTCCTACTCCATTCGAATAAATTGCATAATTAGAGTTAAAATCAATTGCAATATTAAAAATCACTTTTTCATTTACATCATCAAAACTTGGTAACCAATGACTTGTATATTTTCCTTGTCCTTGCGTCCAAATTTGTAAATCTTCTCCTTCTCCACTAAAGTATAAGGTTTGTTTAGGTTTTGCAGAATACTCAAACGAAACACTGTTTTTACCTTTTTTATATCCTTCAAACAACAATAATGCTTTACCTGAATTTTTAAAATTTACTTTTTTATCATTTAGATAAACATCTTTAAAATCCATATTAATAGCATCAATTTTTATAGTATCACTATCTTTTAACAACTTAAATTCATAAGTAACTCTTCCTGAAATTGATTTATCTTCAGGAATTGGCTTTATTATAGCATGACAAGTAGTAAAATCAACCTTTTTGGTTTGTTGAGAAAAAAGATGTAATGAGAATAAAAGGGTACAAATTAAAAAGTGCTTCATGTTAAAAATATATTGTTCCAAATTTACAAAGCTTAGTCAAATAATAAGCCAAATTTTGTAAGTTTACTTCAAAATTATAATCAAAATTGAAAAAGAAAGCACTTTTTAACTGGAGTAGCGGAAAAGATTCTGCCTTAGCCTTATATAAAATATTACAACAAAATGAATATGAAATTCTAACACTATTAACTAGTGTAAATAAGCAATTTCAACGTATTTCAATGCATGGTATTCGTGTTGAACTTTTAGAAAAACAAGCCGAAAGTATTGGACTACCATTAACCAAAATGATAATTCCTGAAATGCCAACTATGGAAATTTATGATGAAATAATGAAAAACACACTTTCAGAATTTCAAAAAGAAGGAATTACTCATTCTATTTTTGGTGATATTTTTCTTGAAGATTTGCGAAAATACAGAGAAGATAAACTTGCTTCTGTAAATTTTAAAGGCGTTTTTCCATTGTGGAAACAAAATACAACAACTCTTTTGCAAGAATTCTTATCTTTAGGTTTCAAAACAATAGTAGTTTGTGTTAATGAAAAATATTTAGATAAAAGTTTTGTTGGAAGAATTATAGATGAAAACTTTATTAAGGATTTACCTGAAAATGTAGATGTTTGTGGAGAAAATGGAGAATTTCATACTTTTACTTTTGATGGACCTATTTTTTCAAAACCAATTCCTTTTGAGATAGGTGAAATTGTTTATAGAAAGTATGAAAAACCAAAAACAACAGAATCAAATACAGTATGCAATAGTGATGATACAACACCTAGTTATGGCTTTTGGTATTGTGATTTAATTTAGATTTTTTTTATGGAAGAAAATGCAATCATTATAAAAATCACAACCTTTTTAAAAGAAATTGGAATTTCAATTATTGAAGAAGAATTACCAAATGATACTTTTTTACCAGGATTGTCGCTTTCAAATAAAGGTATTTTAGTCGATTTTAAAAAATTACTTTATCCCGGAGATATTTTACATGAAGCAGGACACATTGCAGTAACAACTGCTAAAGAACGAAAACTTATTGGCACTGAAAAAATGCCAAAAGAATGGCCAACGCAAGGTGATGAAATTGGAGCAATGTTATGGTCTTTTGCAGCAGCACGATACTTAAAAATGCCACTAGAAGTTGTGTTTCATTCAAATGGTTATAAAGGAAGTTATAATTGGTTAATCAATTCATACAATAGTGATATTTACATTGGTTTACCTTTTTTAGAATGGTGTGGTTTAACATTAAGCCAAGAAAAGGCAGAAAAACAAAATGAAAAACCTTTCCCTCACATGATAAAATGGTTAAGAGATTAATATGGAAAATCTAATTCGATTTATAAAATTCCCCATTACATTTAATATTGAACGTTTACAAAAGGATGTTCAAAAAATACTAAGTAAAAAATGGATTAATCATTATAACACAAATGATTATACTGGAAATTGGTCCTCTATTTCTTTATATTCTGAAGGAGGAAAATCGGAAAATATTAATGCATATAATAAGGGAACAGAAAAAGTAACTTATACTGAAATAATTGAATCTTGTGATTACTTTAAAGAAATAATAGATCAATTTTTATTTGAAAAAACTACCGTTAGGCTATTAAGATTGGCTGTTGGTGGTGAAATAAAACCACATGTAGACAATTGTTTAGGATATGAAGACAACTGCTTTAGAATTCATATTCCAATTATTACAAATAAAGATGTTATTTTTATTTTAGACAACCAAAGACTTATAATGAACGAAGGAGAATGTTGGTATATAAATGCCAATTTCACTCATTCTGTTGTTAATCATGGAAAAGAAGACAGAATCCATTTAGTAATTGACGGAATAAGAAATGAATGGACAGATGAGTTATTCTTTAAAGAAGCTAATGAACAACAATTTTTAAAACCTGAGAAGAAAATGAGTGATAATGAAAAAGAATTAATTATTGAAGAATTAAAGAGAATGAACTCAAATACTGCAAATGAATTAATTTCTAAGATCCAAAACAAATAGTTTCTAACTATTGAATTTGGGGAAAAATACCCATCAAAAAACCATAATTTACCTTCTATTTTTTATTCATAATTACATCACCTTTGTGTAACTATAAACAAGATATTTCAATTTTAAATATCAAAATAAAAAATTATGTTTAAAAATTTAGATGTTATAAAAATTTTAGGCTATGGTATTTCAGGGTTTAGTTTTTTATTAGTATTACTAACCTTTTTATTATTAAGAGCTGAACAAAATAAAGACCGAGAACCTAGACCACTTATTATTACTATGATTTGGAGATTCATGCTAATGACCATTTTTATGGTTATTCTTAATGGTTTTATTTCACTTCCTCTTTTTAATAGAAATGTTGAGCTTCAAGAAAGTGTTACACAATTATCAAATAAAAATAACTTTGAAATTGTAAAAGGACTTGATGAAAATAATGACAAAATAGATCAAATTATTAATGTTAATGATTCACAAACTAATAATGACTCTATAAAAATGGCAATGCAAGATATTATTGACAAGCAAAATAAGGCATTAGATAGTATAAAAGCAACGCTTACAATTGCAAATTCTAAACCTGAAAGAATAGCTGAAATTGAAAATTTAAAAAAGGAAATGGCTATTAATTATAAAATAATTTTAGATTCTAACTCCAATAAAAAATTAAGATTTTCAGCAAATGAAAAAATAAAGTCATTAAACTATGCTGTAAAAAGAGTTGCCATTACTAATAAATAATTAAGTTATTACTAAATTCTGTTTTCTATTCATAGAGAAACTATTCCATAATGAGTTTATAAATATTCCTATATATACCATCTAGTTGAATGAAATGTTTTGTTTAGCACAGATATTTTTTAATTTTTAAATTATACAGTATCTTCGCTTTGCAGAAAACAAATTAATGAGTCTACTAGAAACACCTATTGAGTATCTTAAAGGAGTTGGCCCAAACAGGGGTGAATTGCTACGCAAAGAATTAAGTATTCATAAATATGGTGATTTACTTAACTTATTCCCTAATCGATATATTGACAGAACACGTTACTTTAAAATCAATCAATTACAAAATAATAACTCTGAAGTTCAAATCATTGGAAAAATAATCAATATAAAAACTGTTGAACAAAAGAGAGGAAAACGATTAGTAGCTACTTTTATTGATGACACTGGAGAAATGGAATTAGTCTGGTTTCAAGGTCATAAATGGATAAGAGAAGGCTTAAAAATAAATGAAGTATATGTAATATTTGGAAAAGTAAGCCAATTTGGTAGTACATTTAATATGGCTCATCCTGATATGGAATTATTAGCGGAACACAAAGCTAATTTTCGTTCTGCAATGCAACCTGTTTATCCAAGTACAGAAAAACTTAATACTAAAGGAATTTCAAATAGAGTTGTCAATAAATTAATGCAACAATTATTTCTAGAAACTCATACTTTATTTTCTGAAACACTGCCTAATTATTTAATTGAAGAATTAAAATTAATTACGAAAAGTGAAGCCTTATTTAATATTCACTTTCCAAAAAACCAAGATCTACTTTCCAAAGCACAATTTCGCTTAAAGTTTGAAGAATTGTTTTTTATTCAATTGCAATTAATTACCAAAAATCTCATTCGAAAGCATAAAATAAAAGGACATCCATTTGAAAAAGTAGGTGAAAACTTTAATAATTTTTATAAAAATTATTTACCATTTGACCTAACAAATGCACAAAAAAGAGTAATAAAAGAAATCCGAAATGACTTAGGAAGTAATGCACAAATGAATCGCTTACTTCAAGGAGATGTTGGTTCAGGAAAAACAATAGTAGCATTATTAGCAATGCTAATAGCAAAAGATAATGATTTCCAAAGTTGTTTAATGGCACCTACAGAAATACTAGCAACACAACACTTTAATGGAGTTACAGATTTAGCTAAAGAACTGAATATAAACATAAAAATACTAACTGGTTCAACAAAAACTTCAGATAGAAAAATAATTTATGAAGAACTAGAAAATGGTAGTTTAGATATTTTAATAGGAACACATGCATTATTAGAAGATAAAGTACAATTTAAAAATCTAGGATTAGCCATTATAGATGAACAACATAGATTTGGAGTTGAACAAAGAAGTAAACTCTGGAAAAAAAACGAGATTCCTCCACATATTCTAGTGATGACTGCTACTCCAATTCCAAGAACTTTAGCCATGAGTTTATATGGTGATTTAGATATTTCTGTGATCGATGAACTACCAGCTGGAAGAAAACCAATACAAACTGTTCATAGATACGATAGTAACCGTTTAAAAGTTTGGAAATTTTTAAAAGATGAAATTGCAAAAGGCAGACAAGTTTACATCGTTTATCCATTAATTCAGGAATCTGAAAAAATGGATTACAAAGACTTAATGGATGGTTATGAAAGTATTTCTAGAGATTTTCCATTACCACACTACTCTATTTCAATTGTTCATGGACAAATGAAACCAGCAGACAAAGATGAAGAAATGAGACGTTTTTCAGAAGGAAAAACAAACATCATGATTGCCACAACAGTGATTGAAGTAGGTGTAAATGTTCCCAATGCATCTGTAATGGTTATTGAAAGTGCTGAACGCTTTGGATTATCACAATTGCATCAATTAAGAGGGCGTGTAGGTCGTGGTGCAGAACAAAGTTATTGTATTTTAATGACCGGATTTAAGCTAAGTGAAGATAGTAAAACCAGAATGGAAACTATGGTGAGAACAAACGACGGCTTTGAAATATCAGAAGTTGATTTAAAATTAAGAGGACCTGGAGACATAATGGGAAAACAACAAAGTGGTGTGCTAAATCTACAAATCGCAGATATTATTAAAGACAAAGATATTCTTCAACTAGCAAGACATCATGCTATAAAACTATTAAAAAATGATGCTCCTATGGAAAAGCCAGAACATACAACTCTCCGAAAAGTTTTCATAGAATTAAGCAAGAAAAAAAATATATGGAATTATATTAGCTAACCTATTATAAATCTACATAATAACACTTACACTTACTTATTTTTAGTAGAATAGATTTACAAACAAACTGAAACAAGTAGGTCTAGTCAAAATTTATCATCCAATAATCAAATAAAACTTAAAAATACACTCCAAGTCTAAAATGAATTTAGGATGATATTTTTTTAGGCTATTTAAATAATTTATTTACTTTTTTATATCACAAAAAAGCATTCTATATTTTAAAACTTAATTTCAAGTGTTGCATAAAATACTCTTGGTTCTGATGGAATAATTCCTGGTCCTGGATATCCTGTAGCTCTTCTTGTAAAATACCAATTATTTAACACATTGTTTATTCCTGTTTCTAATTTAAAATTTTTATACTTATAAGAAGCTGAAAAATCTAAAACGCTATAAGATGGAATTGCTCCAAAAATACCATAAGTATTGTCATTTATATCTATAGGATTATTCTCTGCATTTGTGTATTGTGAAGACACATAACTAAATTGAATACTTGTGAGAAAGTTTTTATAGCCTATTCCTGTTCCTAATTTCAAATTGTAATTTGGTACAAATTCTACTTTATTTCCTTTTATATTTTTAGTATCTGATTTTAAATATTCTGAATCTGTTATTGCAATATTTGAGAATAAACTCCAAATAAAATCTTCATTTTCTCTAAAGAATGTTTTGTTTATATTCCAATCTATTAAAGATTCAAAACCATAAGTCAATGCTGTTCCCACATTATCTCTATATCTTACAACCGCAGCAGTGTTTGGTGCTTCCGTAAGATACTCACCTATTTTATAATTATAATATAATGCATATACACTAGTATCAAATGAAAGATTATCTAAAATTTTCCCTCTCATACCTATATCAGACGTGTATCCTTTTTCATCAGTAATATTTTCATCAATTACAGCACTTGGATTTACTGTACGAATATCATTAAAAGTTACAGAACGATAATTTTGAGATGCATTTGCATACAATTCTATTCCATTTTTCATCTTATAACTTAGTCCTAGTCCAAGAAGGAAAAAGTCTCTTTCTTTTACATTTTCTTCATTAACTGTTTCATCTGAAATGACATTTCCTGCTAAATCATTATTAATCCTTCTATAAAACCCGTTTGCTTTCGTTTTTATATTTTCATACCTAAACCCTGGCGTGATAGAGAATGCTTGCGATATTTTAAATATATTTTCTCCAAAAATTGAAATATTTAAATTTGGAAATTCATAATTAGACTGGGTTCTATAATTTGGAAATTCATCAGTTGCTAAATTAAAATTAGCATTGTTCCCTGAGCTTCCTGGTCCTTGTATTCCTGTATTTTTAGCTTGATAATATTTAGCTCCTATCAAGAAAGCATTATCTTGACCGAAGAACTTGTATTTTTTTAAATAACGTGCTTCTGCTCCCCAATTTACAAAATCACCTAAGATCAAATCTCTTTCTGTTCCTAACACATCTGGATTAGAAACTCTATTAGATCGATATCCTAAGGCTTTTCTTGAAGCATCTAAACCAAATAATTGCAATGAAAAATCGGCATTATGTTGAAAATGATGTTTAAAGCGTAAGGCAAAAAGATTCCAATCTACATCAAACCAATTTCGTGTACGATTACTTTGTTCTGGATTTTGATTAAACATAAAATCGGTTAATCCTCCTGGTTGTTGCGCCAAATAACTAAAATGGGTATAATCAAAATGTAGTGATGTGTTTTCTGTAAACTGGTAATTTAAATTAGTAAAAAATGATTTTGAATCAAATTTTGAATTAGGTCTAAATCCATCACCTTGTTTGTAATTATAATACGTATAGTAACTAAATTTACCTTTTGTTCCACTTAGGCTTGTAAAATTGGTAAACAAATTAAAAGATCCTAGTGTATTTCTTGTAATTAGCTCAATAGGTTTTGTACTTGGCTTTTTAATTTTAAAATTAATCATTCCTCCAAATTGTGTTCCATATTGTAATGATGCAGCTCCACGAACAATTTGTATCGATTCTAAAGCTTCTGTCGGTGTTGCATAGTAACTCTCTGGATAACCTAATACATCTGCGCTAATATCATAATCATTTTGTCTTGTATTAAAGTTTGAGGTCCTATTTGGATCTAATCCTCTTCCTCCTATTGATAATTGTAATCCTCCATCATTACTTTCATTAATTGTTAATCCAACTACTTGTGCATATACTTGACGAGCATTGTTTGTGGCTTTGTTTGCTGTAATTTTATCTAATGTAATTACTTCTGTCTTTTTACCTGCATAAATTGCGGTTTCTTCAATATCTTTAAGTTTATTTAATGCAAACTGTTTTTCTTTTTCTTTCATAACAACTACTTCTGAAAGTGTTGTTGTTAATTCTTCCAAAGTAATTTTGATATTTACATTATTTTCTTGTGAATTGAAGGTTCTTTCTTCTACTTTATATCCTTCAATAAAAAAAACAATAACATTATTTCCTGTGCTCAATGATTTAATCTCAAACTGTCCGCTAGCATTTGAATTAAAAGATTGGTAATTTGTTTTATTGTAGATTTCTACGTTTTCTAGTGCCTTTCCTGCTTTGTTGATTACAATTCCTTTAACGCTATTTTGTGCGAAAAAAGTAGTAGTAATTAAAAGAAATAAAATATTAAAAGCCTTTAATTTCATCGTTAAATGGTAAAATCCAAGTTTTGTGTTGGAATGATTCATATTCTTTTGCTAAATCTATATTTGGGTCAATGTATCGTTTGCTTAATCTTCCGTTTAAAGCTACATAACTATCTACTTTTACAATTGGTTCATTTATTCCTGTTTCCTTATAATAATCATGTAGATAATGAGCATATTGCAGTATAAAATCAGGTTGAAAAGACATTTGTTTTTCTTGAAATGGTGTCAAAAAGCGACTGTTATCAATGTACGTTTTTCTTTTTGTTTTAGAATCAATAACATAAAATTGAGTATAACCTGCCTTTTCCATTAGCATTACTCTCCATGAAAATCTAAATCCTTCTTCTGTCCAAAATAATTCATCAGGATATAACATATATCGAAACGGGAAAATTAACTGAAATACCATAAATAAGGCTAAAAAAGTCAGTTTAATTTTTGTAGAAAGTCGATTTGTGTCTACTTTAAAAGATAAACCATTACTAAATTGTGTAAAATCAACTTGAATTATTTTTAAAATGAAATCCATACATTTTTTATGTAAGGAAGCATCAAAAAAGATTAAGGTACTAATTATCATTACATAAGGAAATACTCCTATTGGAAATAATATTTTAGTTAGTATATGAAAAATTACAACTAAAAAGAAGGCAAAATTTCTAGTTCGTTTATTGTATAATAGAAATGGAATACTTAAATCGTATATGGCTCCTGTCCAACTAAATGCATATTGTATCCATGTTTCATGCAAAAAACTTCCAATTAATGGAATGTTTGATTGGTTTGGTAGCCAAATTTTTAGTGGCATAGCTTCAATAAGCCAATCTGAATTTAATTTTGCTAATCCTGCATAAAAATAAACTATAGCTAGCATTAACTTTAGAATATCAATTGTCCAACTTGGCACTTCTTGAAATCTTATCTTTGTATTTTTATATGCATCTACTGAATGTGTAGCATTTGCTGGCAAGAAAATAAGGATAAAACTTATTACAGATATAAAGTAATAATGGTTTAAATAGGTAGTTTTATCCATTAATTCAATATAAGTAAAACTTAAAAAGAAAGTAATAATTGCTATTTTATATTTGTAACCAATAGCGACAAAGAAAGCCGATAATCCACAAATAATAAATAATAAATAAGTATAAATCCCTATTGGTTTTACCCATTCAAATCCATAATATGTAAAATGAAATTTCGGTTGAATGTAGAATTTGTCAACCCATCCATAACTAATGAACCTAATGATACTAAATAGCATCATTAAACCAAACGCTAGCCTAAAAAAAGCTAGCGTTATGGACTGTGATTTTTTATTTAAATAGTTTTTAAACAATTTTAATACGTATAAAATTAATCTCCATCATTATCAACATAATCAACTGTTATATTTAAAGCACTCATCATATCAATTTTAAAATAAACAACATTTCTCTGTAACTCATCATAACTTGCAAACATTACAGAATTATTTGTAGTTACTTGATTTGAAAAACTATCACTTAAAAGTGCATTTGTCGAATTGATTGTTGCAAATTGGTTGTTAATTATATCGCTTAAATTTTGACCATCTCTAACTGCATTTAAATAATCTAAATATGATTTTAAGCTTTTACCATTTGTATTACTATTGAAATATTTTCCATTAAAAAAATCTTGCGTTGCTTTTATCGATTCGTTTAAAAGAATTTTTGAAACATCATTTTTATAATATGCTTCTACTTTTTCTGGAAAGATTGAATTACCGAACTTACCTGCTGGATATCCTACTTTACCAAGTCTAATATCTTTCTCATAGTATTTTACAAAACTATTTATCGTTTTATTAACCGAACTACTAATTGCATTACCATTACTGGCAATATAAGCTGTTCTGTAAGACGTATTCCAATCTGTAACTACTGCATCAATATTTGTTTTTAATTGATTTGATAAATCGTTTAAATATTGCTTATATCCTGTAGCATTAGCATTTGACACATAGAAATCTATGATTTCAGCATCTGTAACTGCTAAACCGTTTAACATATAATCTAATGCTGGGAAACCTTGTCTGTCATATTGAGATAACAATGAAAAATTATAAGCACCACTTGCAATATTTGATTCTATACCTACTGTATTTGTTGGATAAATGTTAGTAGTACTATTCAAATTAATTTCTTCTGCTTTTCCTATATTAAATGCTCCTACATATTGATAAGCTGTATATGCTTCTAACCATGATGCTCTTAATATATCTAAATTAGTTTGATTAGGTGTTGTTGTAAAAGTAGAAGCATCTGTTTTCAATGTTTCCACTTTCGTTTGATAATTTGTTAGTCTAGGAATAATTAAATTATCTGCCCAATCTGTCAACAACTCTGTTCTGTTGTAATCATCACCACTTGTATTGGTATTATTATCGTCTCCAGAACATGAAGCTAGAACGAATATTGGAACGATTAAAAAAAGAAATTTCTTCATCATATTTTTTTTGCAAAATTAATTTAAAATAGTTGCAATAACAATTTAGTAACTATTATTTTTTAGTTAACTGTTTCAGCTTGTGTAACAGTAAACCCAAAACGTGTTGCAATTTTTGTAGCAATAATATCTAAGTGGATATTTAGATAATCTACATCCCATAATCCATTTGTACCAGCTATTAATTCTGCTAATAAGTCGTCAACTTCTTGTTTAGTAAAATACGGTGCATTTGTTTCTGGATTGTTTGTATAACGTAATGACATTATGAAACCATAAGCTTCAGAAATCGCATGAAATGCTTTTGCTCCATTATCTGTAACTAAGTTTGTTTTACCATTTTTTAAATAGTATACCGCTCTTACTGCTGGCACTTTTGCCAAATTACTTTTTATAATTGCAATTTGCTCATCTCTTAAAGTGTAGTTATTTGCTACAATAGCTGCTCTTCCTTTTCTAAATGCTACTTCAATATTTTCTTTTACCGAACTAAAATCTGCATCAGCAGCCACTTGATTAATATAACTATCCCAATATTTTCCTCCGCCTGCTCCATAAATATAACCATAAGCTTCATCCCATTTATGTTCCATGTTTGTGTAGCTCTTTCCTGATACTAATACCTTATTAGTATTATCATCTCTACTTGTAGATTCGTCTAAAACAGCAAGACTTAAATAGTTATTTACAACTTGGTCTATAAAACAAGCTCCCATCATTCCTTTTAATAAAACTTGTTGTGGTTCTAATCCATTTGCAGCAAAAAGACGTGTAGAAGATCCATCAACGTAAAATCCTGGAACACTTGCTGATGCAGTATTACCTTGACTTGCAGCATTTGCATCATCGAACTGTGCTTCAAAATAACTTCTGACAGAATCTTGCTCTACTGAAGAACCACCTCCAAGATTTACAAAATAATCTCTTGAAGCTGCCGTTTTGTTTCTTAATTGTTTTCCTGATTCATTTAAATCTGTTGTTGAAAACGGATTATTTGTATTAGTATACATATTATCCAATACTGTAGCATCTACAATTGCATTTGCAGCAGCTTGATCTTTAATATAGTTACCCATTTCTTGTAACATTAACAATCTGCTTGATTGACCTTCAAAATCTACTGTTGTAGTTCCATTTCTTTCAAATGTATAAGTTTGAGGAATTGAAATACCTGTTTCTTCTATGGTACTATCATCATCTGAACATGATGTAAATGTGAATAAAGCTAGCGAAAGTGATCCTAAAATGTACTTATTAAAACGCATTTTGTTGTTTATTTAGATTTATTTAAAATAATTTATATTGCAAAAATATAAAGTAAAAAGTAATTTACAAACTTTATTTAGAATAAATTAAAATTGTAAGGCGTAAAAAATACTAAATAATTTATAATCAATTATTTAAAACAAAATTTTAATAAAACAGGCTAAGGCACAAGAAAAAAAGATATACATTCCTATTAAACCTGAGACCATAGTTACACCCATACTTGTTTTATCTTTCACCGCAGCACCTAATGCCTTAAAAGAAACCAGATGAAGCGCAAAAAATATAAGAGTATAAATAGCAAGTGTAATCCAAAAAAAAGATGTATAAAAAAGTAAAGCTCCTAATGCTAAAGAGCCAATAATCGGTATATAAAAAGTATAATTTACAAACAGTTCATTAGGCCCTTTATATTTACAAAAGATTATAATAAAGTAAAGAGATATAAAAATGAATAAAAATAAAGGGATAAAAACAGTATATAATCCTAAGTATTTCAAATAAGGGGTGAAATCAATCATTTTAATGATAACTATTAAAAATTTTTAGTGCTTCATTATAAGAACTTTCAAAACTAATTGCATGACAATTCGTTTCAATTTTATTTGAAGTAAAATAAGATAACATTTTTTCTGTTGGCATATTTCCTGTCAAGTCATCTTTTGCCATTGGACATCCTCCATATCCTTTTATAGCTCCATCAAACCTTATACAACCTGCTTTGTATGCGGCATCAATTTTTTCAAACCAAGAATCTGGTGTTGTGTGTAGATGTGCTCCAAATTCAATTTCTTTATATTTTGGGATTAAATTTGAAAATAAATAATCTATTACTTCTGGTGTTGAACTTCCAATGGTATCAGATAATGATAAAATTTTAACTCCCATATTGGCTAATTTCTCCGTCCATTCGCCTACAATATCAACATTCCAAGGATCTCCATAAGGATTACCAAATCCCATTGAAATATAAGTTACTACTTCTTTATTTGTACTATTTGCTATTTCTAAAATCTCTTGAAGAGTAACGATTGATTCTGCAATTGTTTTATGCGTGTTTCTCATCTGAAAATTTTCAGAAATTGAAAAAGGAAAACCTAAATATTGTATTTCATTATAAACAGAAGCTAGCTCTGCTCCTTTCGTATTAGCTACAATTGCTAATAATTTACTTTTTGTTTGTGATAAATCTAATTTAGATAAAACTTCAGCAGTGTCTTGCATTTGCGGAATTGCTTTTGGGGAAACAAAACTACCAAAATCAATTGTATCGAAGCCTACTCTCAAAAGAGATTGAATATATTGTACTTTTTTTTCAGTTGGAATAAAGTCCTTTATACCTTGCATGGCATCTCGTGGACATTCTATAATTTTTACTTTTTTCATTGGATACCAAAGATAAAAAAGAATTGCGTTTTACGAAATCGTTTTAGCACTTAAAATTGCTTTATTAATATCTTTAATTAATTTTGGTCCTTCATATATAAATCCTGTATAGAGTTGCACCAAACTTGCTCCTGCTTCTAGTTTTTCTAAAGCATCTTTTGCAGTATGAATTCCTCCTACTCCAATTATTGGAAATGCTTTATTACTTTTTTCTGAAAGAAATCGGATTACTTCTGTAGAGCGATTAGTTAAAGGCTTTCCTGACAATCCTCCTACTTCTTTTTTATTTTCTGATTGTAAACCATCTCGTGAAATTGTTGTATTTGTAGCAATTACTCCTGCAATTTTTGTATCATTGATTATATCAATAATATCTAATAATTGCTCATTTGTTAAATCTGGAGCTATTTTTAAAAGTATTGGTTTTGGCTCTGACTTTACTTCGTTTTTATTTTGTAATGTTTGTAATAACTCTGTAAGTGGTTTTTTATCTTGAAGTTCTCGTAGATTTGGTGTATTTGGTGAACTTACATTAACTACAAAATAATCAACATAAGGAAATAGGGCTTCAAAGCAAATTTCATAGTCTTTTACTGCTTCATCATTTGGAGTTACTTTGTTTTTTCCTATATTTCCTCCTATAAGTACTCCATTATTTTTTTTCAACCTTTCGACTGCTTCTAACACTCCTCCATTATTAAAGCCCATTCTATTAATAATAGCACTATCTTCTTTTAAGCGAAAAAGTCTTTTTTTAGGGTTTCCTTCTTGTCCTTTTGGTGTTAAAGTACCTATTTCTATAAAACCAAAACCTAAACTTGAAAGTTCTTTATACAATTTGGCATCTTTATCGAAACCAGCAGCTAATCCTACTGGATTTTTAAATTTTAATCCGAAAACTTCTCTTTCTAAACGAGTATCTTTTACTTCATAAATACTTTTAAAAATTGTATTAAATCCTATAGAATTAAGAAATTTAATTAAAGAGAAAGTGAAATAATGTATTTTTTCAGGATCAAATAAGAAAAAAATAGGTCTAATAAATATCTTGTACATAATAGTGTGTTGTGTTGTGCAAAAATAGAAATTACTGTGCAATAAAAAAGCTCCGATATGGAGCTTTTTTATTTATTTTTCTACTCTTTGTTTTTCATACAGAATAGTTTCTACTGTTTCAAAATCTGTTGGCTCATTATCATTATAAAAATATTTTACCAAAATTTGTCCCCAAAGATTTCCATTTGAAAACTCTGCAATAATCCATCTATGGTTTAATATTTTAGCTTTATTTACAATAAAATTTTTATTATCAATGGGTTCATAAGGAATTAAAGGGTTTCCTTTTTCATTAGTATTCAAAGTAACTAAATCTTCATTTACTTTTTCCATTACTTTAACATAATCAAGATTTCTTGAATAAAAATATTCTTGAGCATCTTGATCTTTTTGAATATCAAAATAATCATTATACTGAATTGAATCAATTGATTTTTTAACAACTTCTAGTTTTTCCTTTGTAGAAACTACTTCTTTTTCTTTGGCATCTAATATTTTATTAGAATTTACATATTGAAAAATATTAACTAGTAAAGAAAAAATAAATAGGTATAAAAAAGTATTCTTCATAATATTATATTGAAATTTCTAAATTGTCATAGGCTAAAAACACATTTTTAGGTAATTTTTTTTGAACTTCCCCATGAAATCCTAAAAGATGACTTATATGTGTTAAATATGCTTTTTTTGGTTGTACCAAAGATATAAAATCTAAAGCTTCTTCTAAATTAAAATGTGTATTATGAGGTTCCTCTCTTAAACAATTAACTACTAATACTTTACATTTTTTTATTTTTTCAATTTCAGTTTGATCTACTTTTTTAACATCTGTTAAGTAAACAAAATCTCTGATTTTATATCCAAAAACCTGTAAATTACCATGCCAAACATTAATAGGTTCTATTATTTGGTTTTTAATTTTAAAGCTTTCATTTTCTTTAACTTCAATAGGAATAACAGATGGAGCACCAGGATACTTATTTTCAGATTCAAAAATATAATCAAATCGTTTTGCTAAATTTTTAAGGACTCTAGTATGTGCATAAATTGAAATATCACCTTGTTTAAAGTAAAAAGGACGAATATCATCTAATCCAGCAGTATGATCTGCATGTTCATGAGTAATTAATAATGAATCTATATACTGACATTTTGAAGTTAACATTTGTTGTCTAAAATCGGGACCGCAATCTATAACTATTGAAAAATCATCTGAATAGACCCATACAGCCACTCTTAATCGCTTGTCTTTTTTATCTTTACTTAAACACACCGAATGATTACTTCCAATAACAGGAATACCTTGAGAAGTGCCAGTTCCTAAAAAATATACTTTTATATCATTCATACTTCACAAAAATAAGAATATTTGTAGTAGTTTTTATCATTTTAATTAACTTTGCATAAAGTAAGAATCAACCACTGCAAATACCAATAAAAAAACACTTTAATGAAAAGTATAATTACAGACATAAAAGTAAGAGGAGATAAAGTTATTGAACAAATTCCTTCTATAAAAGATAAAGCCTTACGAATCAATTTAAATGAGAGCATATATGGAACCTTCGCAGAGATTGGTGCAGGCCAAGAAACGGTTCGTCATTTTTTTAGAGCAGGTGCTTCATCAGGAACTATAGCTAAGGCTATGTCTGCTTATGACAAAGACTTTAGTGATGCTATTTATGGTGTTGAAGATGATGGAAGATATGTTACTGAAAGTAGGCTAAAAAAAATGTTAGCACATGAAAATCAGTTAACAGAAGAGCGTTTAAAAAGAGACAAACATCCAAATAAAATATTTTTTAGTTATGCAAACACTGTTGCTACAATAGATTTTGCAAAACAATATAAAGGACATGGATGGGTTGGTATTAAATATCAAGTTGAACCAGATGAAGATTATAACGAAATAACACTTCACATTCGTTTTAAAGAAACAGATGCTAAACTTCAACAAGAAACATTAGGTATTTTAGGAGTTAACCTAATATATGGTGCTTTTTATAAATATAATGATCCTAAAAAATTATTACGTTATTTATACGATCATTTAGATAAAGATCAATTAGAAATTGATACTATCAATTTTTCTGGTCCTCGTTTTGCTGATGTAGACAATAGACTTATGAGTCTGCAATTAGTTAAAAATGGAATGACCGATGCCGTAATGTTTGGTCCAGATGGTCATAATATATTACCTGCTGCTGTTTTATATAAAAAAAATATATTAGCACTAAGAGGTAGTTTTAGACCTGTAACTAAAGTAAACATGAATATGTACAAAAAGTCATATAATATGTTTATTGAAGAAAAGAAAGTAGATCCTGAAAATACATTTGTAGTTTTTGAAATTACACTTTCAAATTTAAAAGCAGAAGGAGAAATTGACGAAAGAGACTTCTTAGATAGAGCAGAATTGTTATGTTCATTAGGACAAACTGTTATGATTTCTAATTTCCAAGAATATTTTAAAGTAGTTGAATATTTCTCTAATTATACAAAAGCAAGAATGGGACTTGCAATGGGTGTAAACAATTTAGTAGACATATTTGATGAAAAATATTATCGCCATTTATCTGGTGGAATACTTGAAGCGTTTGGTAAACTATTCTATCGTGATTTAAAGGTTTATTTATATCCAATGAAAGAAGATGATGGAACTATTGTAAATTCTGACAACTTAAAAGTACATCCTAGAATGAAAGAATTATACAAATTCTTTAAATTCAATGGAAAAGTAGTTGATATAACCGATTTCGATGAAAAAAATTTAGATATTTTCTCAAGACAAGTACTAAAAATGATTGGAAATGGAGAACCAGGTTGGGAAGAAATGCTTCCAGAAGGAATTCCTAATTTAATAAAAACACATCAATTATTTGGTTATCAACCAGTAAAAGATAAAATAAAGTAAAACCAAAAAGTGCCAAGTTTTTACTTGGCACTTTTATTATTTCAATATTTGAGCTGCATGCTCTTTTGTCTTCACTTTTTCTATAACTTCATCAATAATTCCATTTTCATCAATTATAAAAGTAGTTCTATGAATTCCATCATATTCTCTTCCCATGAATTTTTTTGGTCCCCAAACTCCAAATGCTTCAATGACTGATTTATTTTCATCTGCTAATAAAGGAAAAGGCAATTCATGCTTTTCAATAAACTTTGTTTGTGCTTTTGCACTATCTGCACTAACTCCTAATAATGTATAATTATTAGCCTTAAAACGCTCAAAATTATCTCTCAAATCACACGCTTCTGCCGTACAACCTGGTGTACTTGCTTTGGGATAAAAGAAAACGACTAACTTTTTACCTATATAATCTTCTAAAGTATGTTTTTTTCCATTTTGATCTAACCCTGAAAAACTAGGAGCTTTATCCCCTTTTTTTAATGTTGTCATTCTATTTTGTTTAAAGTGTTTAAAGTTTAACTTTGTGTAAAGTTTATTAAACTATAAAAATACAAAAATGACGAAGACTGAGAAAATAACGTTTGTTATAAATACGTTAAACGAATTATATCCCGAAATTCCTATTCCACTTGACCATAAAGATCCTTATACATTATTAATTGCGGTTTTACTTTCTGCTCAATGTACTGATGTAAGAGTAAATCAGATAACACCTTTATTATTTGAAAAAGCAGATAACCCTTATGATATGGTGAAAATGAGCATAGAAGAAATTAAAGAAATTATACGTCCTTGTGGCTTATCACCTATGAAATCAAAAGGGATACATGGTTTATCTGAAATATTAATTGAAAAATATAATGGAAAAGTTCCTCAAAGTTTTGAAGCACTAGAAAGTTTACCCGCAGTTGGTCATAAAACCGCTAGTGTAGTTATGAGTCAAGCATTTGGAGTTCCTGCTTTTCCAGTAGATACTCATATACATCGTTTAATGTATCGTTGGAATTTAACAAATGGAAAAAATGTTCAGCAAACCGAAAAAGATGCAAAACGAATTTTCCCAAAAGACCATTGGAATGATTTACACTTACAAATTATTTGGTATGGAAGAGAATATTCTCCAGCTCGTGGTTGGGATTTAGAAAAAGATATTATCACCAAAACCATTGGACGAAAATCAGTTTTAGATGAATATAAAAAGAAAAAGGCTTCATAAAAGAAGCCTTTTTCTTTAATTTGCTATAATTTCAAATGAAATTTTATTGATTTTAACAATACTTAATGATCTTGAATAATTAAGTAGAAATGAAATCGTTTCTTTTTTTGGTAACATACCTTTAGATTTTGATTTCTCTTTTGAGTAAAGTTTTGCCATAGGAAATAATAATTGTTTTCATCTATAACGCAACAAAAAATCAAATATTGTTTTAGGCAGTTAAAATAATTTGGTTCTTTTCAATAACTTTTCTCAAATTCATTATTGCATATCTCATTCTACCTAATGCAGTGTTAATGCTTACACCTGTTGAATCTGCAATTTCTTTAAAACTCAAATCTTGATAAATACGCATTATTAAAACCTCTTTTTGATCTTCAGGAAGTTCATCTATTAGTTTGTTTAAATCATTTTCAATTTGTTCGGTTATAATTCTGTTTTCTACATTTAAACTAGAATCAGACAAAAAAGAAAATACTGAGAATTCTTTCGAATCTCTTTGCATAGGCATTCTTTTAGATTTTCTAAAATAGTCAATTACTAAATTGTGAGCAATTCGCATAACCCATGGTAGAAACTTCCCTTCTTCATTATATGATTTTGTTTTTAAAGTCTTTATAACTTTAATAAAAGTATCTTGAAATATATCATCACAAATATCTCTATCTTGAATTTTGGTATAAATAAAGCCGTAGATTTTTGATTGATGACGTTCTATTAGAACTGACAAAGATGATTCATCACCTTCAATATATTTTTTAACAAGAATTGCATCAGAAAGTGCAAGATTATCCATAATAAATAACTTTTAGTTAAATTGCATTAGTATCTCTAAAAGTATTTTTTTGCTATAGGCTAATCTTTTTGGTTAAAGTGGTTATTTCGTTTCAAAAATAAAGCATTTATTCTCTACTTACCAAATTATTTTTAACTTTTATTCTAATTTATTACATAAAAATCAAAAAAAACATGATAATGAGGCTATTATGTTAATCATATTATTACTTTATTACATAAAAAACTAACTATTTCTTAATTATTTTATTCTGAATTAATAGTATATATAAAAACACACAACTACATTATAATATTGGCTAATGTTCTTAATTTATGTAAGTTTGCAAATCTTACAAAATAACAATGCAAACAACTGACTTTTCAAAACTTGAACCTAAAAAAAATATTTTAATAAAAGGTGCACAATTGCATAACCTTAAAAATATTGATGTTGCTATTCCACGGAATAAACTTGTTGTTGTTACAGGATTATCTGGTTCAGGAAAATCGAGCTTAGCATTCGACACTTTATATGCAGAAGGACAAAGACGTTATGTGGAAAGTTTGTCTTCTTATGCAAGACAATTTTTAGGTCGTTTAGATAAACCTAAAGTTGAATATATAAAAGGAATTGCTCCTGCAATTGCAATAGAACAAAAAGTAAATACTACTAATGCTCGTTCTACCGTAGGAACTTCTACAGAAATTTATGATTATCTTAAATTATTATTTGCAAGAATTGGAAAAACATATTCTCCAGTTTCAGGAAAAGAAGTAAAAAAAGATACTGTTTCAGATGTTATCTTAGAAATAAAAAAATTCGAACAAAATAGCAAATGGTTACTCTTATCTCCTATTCATTTAGAAGAAGGTAGACCATTAGAAGATAAATTAAAAGTATTATTACAACAGGGTTTTTCTCGTATTTTGATAAATAATGAAATGGTTCGTCTTGATGAAATTGACCAACATTCATTAGATAATAAAGACATTTTATTAGTTATTGATAGAATTATTGTAAAAGAAGAAGAAGAATTTTTTAATCGTTTAGCAGATGCCATTCAGACTGCTTTTTATGAAGGTAAAGGAGAATGTTTTTTACAAGAATTAAATACAGAAGTAAGACATCATTTTAGTACTAATTTTGAACTTGATGGTATTACCTTTTTAGAGCCTAATGTCCATTTATTTAGTTTCAATAATCCTTATGGAGCTTGTCCAAAATGTGAAGGCTATGGAAATATTATTGGTATTGATGAAGAATTAGTAATTCCAAATACTGCACTTTCCGTATATGAGAATGCTATTTTTCCTTGGAGAGGAGATACATTAAGTTGGTATAAAGAGCAATTAGTTAATAATGCTTATAAGTTTGATTTTCCTATTCATAAGCCTTTTTTTGAGTTAACTAATGAACAAAAACAATTAATTTGGGACGGAAATAAATACTTTACAGGTTTACATGATTTTTTTACTGAATTAGAAGAGAAAAATTATAAAATACAAAACAGAGTTTTACTTTCTAGATATAGAGGAAAAACGAAATGTACTGTTTGTAAAGGAAAAAGACTTAGACCTGAAGCAAATTATATTAAAATTGCAAATAAAACAATTACAGAACTTGTTGATTTGCCTATTATAAAATTAATTACATTTTTTAAAGATTTAGAATTAAACGAATATGATGCAAAAGTTGCAAAAAGACTTTTAATTGAAATAAATAATCGTTTATCTTTCCTTTCTAATGTAGGATTAAGTTATTTAACTCTAAATAGGAATTCTGCAACGCTTTCAGGAGGAGAATCACAACGTATTAATTTAGCCACTTCACTAGGTAGTAGTTTAGTTGGTTCAATGTATATATTAGATGAGCCTAGTATTGGTCTACATCCAAAAGATACTGAGCAACTAATAGAAGTATTGAAAAACCTACGTGATTTAGGAAATACTGTAATTGTAGTAGAACATGATGAAGACATCATGAAAACAGCAGACATGATCATTGATATAGGTCCTGAAGCTGGAACAAATGGCGGATATTTAGTTGCACAAGGAACTTATGAAGAAATATTAAAAGCCGATTCGTTAACTGCTAAATATTTAAATGGACAAGAAAAAATTGAAGTTCCTAAAAACAGAAGGAAATTCAAAAATCATGTAGATGTAATTGGAGCAAGAGAAAATAATTTACAAAACCAAGATTTTACTTTTCCATTAGATTGTTTAACCGTAATTACGGGTGTTTCTGGTAGTGGAAAAAGTACATTAGTAAAAAAAATATTATTTCCAGCTATTCAAAAAAAGCTAGAAGGTGTTGGAGATAAACCAGGTCAATTTACAGAATTATCGGGTAATTTTTCAAATATAAAACACATTGAATATGTAGATCAGAATCCTATTGGAAGAAGTTCTCGTTCAAATCCTGTTACTTATATCAAAGCTTATGACGATATTCGTGATTTATTTTCTAAACAAAACATATCAAAATTAAGAGCTTATCAACCTAAACATTTTTCATTTAATGTAGATGGAGGTCGTTGCGAAACCTGCAAAGGAGACGGACAAGTTACTATTGAAATGCAATTTATGGCCGATGTACATTTAGAATGTGAAACATGTAATGGAAAACGCTTCAAAAAAGAAATTTTAGAAGTTACATTTGAAGGAAAAAACATAGATGATGTTTTAAAAATGACAATTGATGAAGCTTTAGCATTCTTCAAAGAGTATAATCAAACAAAAATTACGCAAAAATTACAGCCTTTACAAGACGTTGGGCTAGGCTATGTACAATTAGGTCAATCTTCTTCTACTCTATCAGGTGGTGAAGCACAACGTATTAAACTGGCTTCGTTTTTAGTAAAAGGAACGATAAAAGACAAAGCACTATTCGTTTTTGATGAACCTACAACTGGTTTGCATTTTCACGATATCAAAAAACTATTAAAATCATTTGATGCTTTAATTGAAAAAGGACATTCTATTATTGTTATTGAACACAATTTAGATTTAATAAAATGTGCTGATTATATTATAGATATAGGTCCAGAAGGTGGTGAATATGGTGGAAAATTAATGGCTTTTGGTACTCCAGAAGAAGTAGCAAATAATAAAAATTCAGTTACTGGGAAGTATTTAGCTGAGAAGTTATAGATTGTAGATTTGAAAATGAAAACTATTTTGAAAAAACCTTTTTTTATTTTTTGGATTTTTGTCCCAATAATTTTAATTATTGGATTTTTAAACACTAAAAAAAATATTGAAGTAAATATTCATGACACGTATTATATCACAACCTTTAAAACACTTTCGTTTATTGTTAGTCTTTATTTTTGTTTAATTGGTTTGGTATATTTTTTATTTAATCATTTTCAAATTAATTTAATTTCTTTTTTAACTAAAACACATCTATTGATTTCATTGATAACATTTCCTACAATTTATTTAGTAAGTTTGTTCTATAAAAATGAAATTAGTTATGATATTTTTACCATTTTAAAGAATGATGAATTCAATGATAAAATAACATATACAATGATTGGTGTTTTAATTTTATTCATTTTAAGCCAATTACTTTTTGTTTTCAATCTTTTTTTCTCACTTATAAAAAAATGAACATAAAACTACTCACTATAGGAAAAACAGACAATAAAAACTTGCAATCATTAATAGATGAATACACAAAACGTTTGTCTTTTTATGTCAAGTTTGATGTAGAAATTATTCCAGACATTAAAAACGTAAAGAATTTAAGTGAAGCCCAACAAAAAGAAAAAGAAGGTGAATTAATTCTTTCAAAAATTACATCTACTGATCATCTTATTCTTTTAGATGAAAATGGAAAAACATTTTCAAGCATTGGCTTTTCAGAATTTCTTCAAAAAAAAATGAATGCTGGTATTAAAACATTAGTTTTTGTAATTGGTGGTCCTTATGGGTTTAGTGAAACTGTTTATAAGAATGCAATAGGTAAAATTTCGCTTTCAGAAATGACATTTTCACATCAAATGGTACGCTTGTTTATTATTGAACAAATTTACCGTGGCTTTACTATATTAAGGAATGAGCCTTATCATCATCAATAAACTAAATTAATTTTAGTTTTTACTTTCATTTTTTTTTGTTATTCTTATTTTTTAGTATATTTTTAACAAAAATTAACACTAAAAACACTTACTAAATTTTAAATTTTATGAAAAAAATTATTTTTGCATTGTCCCTATTTGCCTCATGTGTGTCTTTTTCTCAAATTAAAGTTATTGAAACTACTCCAATTATTAGATTAGGAGCTATTAATCAAAATGATATGTTTATCCAAAATGAGGGTGATCAGTACATTTTTACATATAAAAATATTGAGAAAGAAGAAGAAACAAGTACAAGAACTTTTTCTTTTAAAGATTTAAACAATGATTACAATAATTTATATGATATAATTGTAAACGGATTTAATGCAGATCCTTTACTAGATATAAAACTAGAATTACCAAAAGAATTTGTATGGTTGCATTTTTCTAAAAATTTAGATCGTACTTATGTTCAATTCATGTGTAAAAACAAAACAAATGAAGTTACAGGTGTTTCTAAAGCATTTAGTTTAGATCAAATTACTAAACTTTTCCAAAAGAATAAAATCTAAAACAATATTGTTTAAATAGTAAAAGGCTTGATTTTATATAGAATCAAGCCTTTTTTATTTATAATTTACAACCACATTCAGGTAATTTATCTAAATCATAAATAAACTCGTAAGAAGACAATTGAATCGTATTTGACGTTAATTGCCATGCTAAAATTTTATCTTGAATATAATGGTCAAAACTTAAACGCTTATCAAAATTTAAATGAATAATTGTTATTTTTCCATCACTCATAAAATCAGAAAAGTCTTTAATAAAATCAACTAATTCTTCTCTTGAAATATCATTTCCATCAACAGTAATTTTATTTTCATGATTAAAATTAATAGTCAAATTATTATAAGCTGAATATAAATCGGCATGTTCTTTAATATAAAACTTAGAAAAATTATTATCATATTTATATTGCACTTCTGTAAATGGTAAAAAAGCTAAATTTTGCTTTGTACTATCAGCATAAGAAAAAACATTTATAGCGGCTTCGTTTTTGTGTGATGCTTGCTTTTTTTTCTTTTGTAAATATTTAACTTCAGGAATAACTAAATCTAGTGGTAATCGTTTATCAATATTAAAAATCCAATTTGTTGTACTAATACTATTTTTTGCATTAACTTCTGCTATAGTATCATTATCCTCTACTCTAAAGAACATATAAATAGGTGAATGATCTAAAATTTCAGTCATCACTGAAGCATTCGTTTTGGGTAATTGAACATCTTCTTTTTTACAAGAAATAAAAAGTAGAACTAAAATTACTAGACTCAATTTTCTCATTATAATAATATTTATTTTCATTTTTATGGTTGCTTCAATTTAATTAGCATTTAATACACTATTTATTTTAATACATTCTACTGCTTCTTTCACATCATGAACTCTTAAAATATTAGCTCCCTTTTGTAAAGCAATTGTGTTTAAAATAGTGGTTCCGTTTAATGCTTCTTCAGGAGTGTTTTCTAATACTTTATAAATCATTGATTTTCTAGATATTCCTACTAAAACTGGCAACTCTAAAATAGAGAAAAAATCCAATTTTTGCATTATTTCATAATTATGTTCTATTGTTTTTGCAAAGCCAAAGCCCGGATCAATAATAATATCATTCAAACCAAAACTTCTTGCTTTATTTATTCGTTCTGAAAAATAAAACATCATTTCTTTTACAACATCTTCATAATTTGCTAAGGATTGCATCGTTTCAGGATTTCCTTTCATGTGCATCATAATATAAGGAACTTGTAATTTCGAGATTGTTTCTATCATTTTTCCGTCTAACAAACCTGCCGAAATATCATTAATAATTGCTGCTCCATTTTCAATACACTTCTTGGCTACTTCACTTCTAAAAGTATCAATAGAAAGTAAAATTTCAGGAAACTTTAATAGAATTAATTCTAAAACAGGAAGTAATCTGGCTAATTCTTCCTCTTCTGAAACAAACTCTGCTCCTGGTTTTGAAGAATAAGCACCAATATCAATGAAAGAAGCACCATCATTAAGCATTTTTTCAACTCGATTTAAAATTGTCGACTCACCTTTATATTTTCCTCCATCAAAAAAAGAATTTGGTGTAATATTTAAGATTCCCATTACTTTAGGAGTAGATAAATCGATTAAATTTCCTTTACAATTTATTGTCATATCAATTTCATTTTTTTCTCTTTTCCGTTTCGTCTTTGTTCTTTCTTCTTATTTAATTACTTTTGAAAAAATTTACTACAAAGATATCTAAATAATGAAGAATACTTCACAACAATATGATGCTATTATAGCAATTTGTCGCGATTTGTTTGCTAAAAAAACAAAAGACTATGGCACAGCTTGGAGAATACTACGTTTGCCATCATTAACAGATCAAATTTTTATAAAAGCGCAACGCATTCGCAGTCTTCAAGAAAATGAAGTTCGAAAAGTAGATGAAGATGAAACTTCCGAATTTATTGGAATTATTAACTACTGCATTATGGCTCTTGTACAAATTGATAAAGGAATTGCTACACAACCAGATTTAGAATATGACGAAGCAATACAACTGTATGATGAAAAAGTAGCTTTAACCAAAGAATTAATGGAAAACAAAAATCATGATTATGGTGAAGCATGGCGCGATATGAGAGTGAGTAGCTTAACGGATTTAATTTTGCAAAAATTACTTCGTGTGAAACAAATTGAAGATAATAAAGGAAAAACTTTAGTTTCAGAAGGAATTGATGCCAATTATCAAGATATGATTAACTATTCCATTTTCGCTCTAATTTTAATGGAAAATAATCATTAACATCAAATTAACAAATCATTTACAATTAGTAGCATTATAAAAAAGTATTTTTGAGAAAATAGAATTTATGAGAAATATTATTACACAATTTTCACGCGTATTTGTTGGTCTTTTATTTATTTTTTCGGGTTTAATAAAACTAAATGATCCTGTAGGATTTTCATATAAACTTGAAGAATATTTCAATGCTAATGTTTTAAATATGGAATTTCTAATTCCATTTGCTTTAGTAATTGCTTGTTTTGTAGTTATATTTGAAGTTGTACTTGGCGTGATGTTATTAATAGGTTTTAAACCCAAATTTACTGTTTGGAGTTTATTAGCTATGATTGTGTTTTTTACTTTCTTAACTTTTTACTCCGCTTATTTTAATAAAGTCACAGATTGTGGATGTTTTGGAGATGCTTTAAAACTAACACCTTGGGAATCATTTTATAAAGATATAACACTTCTTTTCTTTATTTTAATCTTATTCTTTAATCAAAAATTCATTAATCCATTATTAGGAAAAACACCTATGAATTTAACCGTTTTTGCTGTGTATTCACTTTGTCTGTTTATGGCATATTATGTATTACAACATTTACCTATTAAAGACTTTAGAGCATATAAAGTAGGAACTAATATTAGAAAAGGAATGGAAATACCAGAAGGAGCTCAAAAAAGTGAGTATGAGATGGTATTTATTTATAAAGTAAATGGTGTTGACACTGAAATTAGTTACAAAGATGTTATGGATAATAAAGTTCCTGAAGGAGCTGAATTTATCGATAGAAAAGATAAATTATTAAAACAAGGATACGTTCCTCCTATTCATGATTTCTCAATAGAAAAAGATGGATCTGACTATATCGATAGTGTTTTAGATGAACCAAAAGTAATTATGTTCATTTCTTATGATTTAAATAAATCTAAACAAAAAGGAATGAAAAAATTAGAAGAGTTTCATTTAAAAGCAGCAGAAAAAGGATATTTAGTAATTGGAATGACAGCATCAGACGTTGAAACAATAGAAAAATATAAAAAGGAATACGGACACACTTTTGATTATTATTTTTGCGATGCTACAACTCTAAAAACAATTGAAAGAGCAAATCCTAGTATTGTAGTTTTAGAAAAAGGAACTATTATTCAAAAAGCGCATTTTAATGATATAGACAACGTTAAACTGAAATAATGCGTTTGATTAAATGTTTCATAATTACAATAGTTCTTTTATTTATAAGTTGTAATGATATAACAGATTGTCTCTTTGATATTAAACCAAATATAGTAGATAATGGTTTTGTTGATGGAATTGTTTCCCAAAATTATGAAGATTACATTACTGTAGACATACAAAATGCTAACTCTTCAAATTATGAAATTGATAATGTTGAAATTGAAGGGAATTTACCTAGTGGTATTACATCTTTCTTTAATGGCAGAAAGGTATATTTTGAAGGAATTCCAACTGCAATAGGGACCTATGATTTTAATATAAAAATTACAGTTTTATATGTAAATGATTATGACAATGAAAACAATGATGATCATTTATGTGGAAATACTACCAGTAAATCATATAGCATTAAAATATACTAACGTTGGTATTTAAGTTAGAATTCTAACGAAATTTTGTATTTTACATTTAATTAAGAAATTTAAAATTTAGAAAACGTAAATTTGATTACACAAAAAAAAACATAAAATGAAAAAAATAATAACATTATTAGCATTTACATTTTCAATATTATCTTGTACAAATGCTCAACAAACAGAATTTAAGAAAGAAGCTTTAGAGAATGTAATGACTACTACAGACAATACGTCTATTACTTTTCAAGACATTCTAAATAAATATAAAGGAAAAACAATTGTAATTGATGTTTGGGCTTCATGGTGTTCAGATTGTATAAAAGGAATGCCAAAAGTAAAAACCTTACAAGAGCAATATCCTGATGCAATATATTTATTCATTTCAATGGATAAAAATTATGATGCATGGATAAAAGGAATTACAAAATATGATGTAAAAGGAGAGCATTATTTAACTTCTGATGGAATGAAGGGTGTTTTTGGAAAATCTATAAACTTAGATTGGATTCCTAGATATATGGTTGTTGATAAAGAAGGGAAAATAGCCTTATTCAAAGTTATTGAAGCAGATGATAACAAATTAATAGAAACCTTAAACAAACTAAAATAATGAGAAAGCATATTGTTGCAGGAAACTGGAAAATGCACAAAACGCATACTGAAACTTTAGCATTATTAGACGAGATCCTCTCTAAGAAACAAAATTCTGATACAGAAATTATTGTAGCACCTACATTTATTAATCTTAAAGCTGCAAATGATGAAGTAGTTGGAAAAGGAATTACAGTAGCCGCTCAAAACATGCATCAAGCTGAAGGTGGAGCGTTTACTGGTGAAATAGCTGCAAATATGCTAACTGATATTAACGTAAACACCGTTATCCTAGGACACAGTGAAAGACGTGCTTATTTCCATGAATCTGATGGATTACTTGCAAATAAAGTAGATACTGCTTTAAAACACAATATGAGAGTTATTTTTTGTTTTGGTGAAGAGTTAAAAGATCGTCAAAAAAACAATCACTTTAATATTGTAGAATATCAATTAAGAGATGCTTTATTTCACTTAGAGAAAAAAGACTGGAAAAATATTGTATTAGCTTATGAACCTGTTTGGGCTATTGGAACTGGAGAAACAGCTTCACCAGAACAAGCACAAGAAATGCATAAATTTATAAGAAGTATTATTGAAAAAGTGTACGGTTCTGATATTGCTAACGATGTAAGTATTTTATATGGTGGAAGTGTAAAACCAAGCAATGCAAAAGAAATTTTTTCAAAACCTGATGTAGATGGTGGATTAATTGGAGGTGCAGCATTACACGCTGATGATTTCTTAGCTATTGTTAATGCTTTTTAATAAACGTCAATACCTAATAAAAAACACATTTTATAACTCTATTTCTTTAGGATTATAAAATGTGTTTTCTTTTAACGCACTCTTATTTTCTTACATCATATTTTTCCGTAATACATTGCTTTCACTATTCCATCTGAAAGACCTATTTTAGGAACATAAATTTGCCTTGCTCCACTCCATTTCATTGCATTTAAATAAATACGAGTTGCAGGAATAATAACATCAGCCCGATCTGGATTAAGTCCTAATTCTGCAATACGCTGTTCGTATGTCATATTATTCAACTTTTGATATTGCGAACTTAAATACACATAAGACAATGGTTTATCTTGATGTTTTTCAGATAGTTTAAATAATTTATTTATATTTCCACCAGAACCTATCAAAGTAATTTCTTCATAAGGAGCGGTATTCGTTTTAATCCATTTTTCAATTTCTGTCCAAACAATATCGTTTACCATATTATTCAATAATCGAACAGTTCCATTTTTAAATGATTTAGATATAATCATTTTACCTTGCGAGAAAATAGAAAATTCAGTACTTCCACCACCTACATCAACATATAAGAACGTTTTATCTGAATTAATAAAATGCTTTAAATCTGAACCAGCAATTATTGAAGCTTCTTTTTTTCCATCAATAATATCAATTCTAATATCTGCCTTTTTCTTAATTAAATCTGATATTTCTTTTCCATTATAAGCTTCTCGCATTGCAGATGTTGCACAAGCTTTATACTTTTCAACTTTATGAACTTTCATCAAAAGACTAAATGCTTTCATCGCATCTAACATTCGTTGTATATTTTCATCTGAAATTTCTCCTACAGTAAAGGCATCTTGTCCTAAACGAATAGGCACACGAACTAGTGAACTCTTATTAAATTGTGTTGGTTTCCCTTTTTGTTCCACAATATTAGTAATCAAAAGTCTCATAGCATTTGATCCCACATCTATTGCAGCATATTTTTTTAATGTAATCATGTATATTCTTTTTAAGAAAAGTGTATAATTAAAGTTTGGAAGTAGTAACTTCTAGCATATTTCTGTAATAATTATACATTTCTAATTGAGCTCTATATGGTTTTTCATCCCCTCTTTTTCTATATTTATTTTTCAAATCTTCCGAATGTAATCGGGCTTTTACATTTGCTCTCCAGCCTATTTCGAAAGTTTCAATTAATTCTTCTTTAATATTTTTATCATAAATAGGACAAGTTACTTCCACTCTAGCATCAATATTTCTTGTCATAAAATCTGCAGAAGAAATATAAACTTCTGGATTTCCTTGATTACCAAAAATATAAAGTCTTGAATGTTCTAAATAATTATCTACAATACTTATAGCTTCAATATTTTCACTCATTCCTTTAACTCCAGGAATTAAACAACAAATTCCTCTAATAATTAATTTTATTTTTACTCCTGCATTACTAGCTTCATATAATTTATCAATCATTTTAAAATCTGAAAGACTGTTCATTTTCAGTTTAATAAAGGCTTTTTTTCCTAATTGAGCACTTACAATTTCTCTATCAATAAGCTTTACAAACTTAGAACGGGTATAATGAGGTGATACAAACAAATGCTTGTAACGATGAATTTTATAATTTATTTCAAAGAAATCAAATACTTTTGAAACATCCTTTAAAATAGACGTATTTGCAGTAAATAAGGTTATATCAGTATATATTCTGGCAGAATTTTCATTAAAATTTCCTGTTGAAATAAATCCATAACGTTTTACTTTCTTCTCTTCTACTCGTTCAATCACACAAATTTTACTGTGTACTTTTAATCCTTTCATACCAAAAATGAGATCAATACCTTCTGTTTGCATTTGCTCTGCATAAGATATATTGCTAGCTTCATCAAAACGGGCTTGCAATTCTATTTGAACGGTTACTTTTTTACCGTTTTTAGCTGCATTTATTAATGAGCTTACAATTTGAGAATTTTTAGCTAAACGATATAGTGTAATTTTTATTGAAACTACTTTTGGGTCTAAAGCTGCTTCACGCAAGAATTTAATAATATATGAAAAAGATTGATAAGGAGCATTTAATAAATAATCCTTTTGTTTTATTTTCTCTAAGATACTTCCTTCAAGATCTAATCCTGGAATAGATAATGGTAGATTTTGTTTATACAATAAATCATACCTTCCTAAATTAGGAAAACTCATATAATCTCTTCGATTATGATATCTTCCACCTGGAATAATACTATCCGAGCTATCAATTTCCATTCGATTTAGAAAAAAAGCTAATGTATCATCTTCAATGGCTTGGTCATAAACGAAACGAACAGGCTCTCCTACTCTACGTTCTTTAACACTATCAGATACTTTTTCTATAAAACTTTTGCTTAAATCACTATCGAATTCTAACTGTGCATCACGAGTAATTTTTATCATGTGAGCCGACATGCTCTTGTAATCAAAAATATTGAAAATATAATTAAGATTTAGCCTAATTACATCATCAAGTAAAATAATATATTGTTTTTCTGAATTTGAAGGTAATACAACGAAACGGTTAATAGTACTCGGTATTTCTACAACAGCATAACGGATTTTATCTTCTTCATTTACATTATTATTTAATGCTTCACTTGAAGTATTCATAACTAATTTTACTGCCAAATAACCCGATGTGTCCTTTAATAAAGGAAAACTATCCAAATTATTTAACATAATTGTTACAACTGCTGGACTGACTTTCTGAATAAAAAAATCACGTATAAAATTTCCTTGCTCTCTTGAAATTTGTTTTTCATTTAGAATATAAATATTCTCTTTCTCGAGTTTTTGTTCTATTTCACTTAGAATACGTAAACTTTCTGATTGATGTTCAATTACTATTTCTGTAATTTCTTTCAATAACTTATCAGCAGTAATTCCTCCTAAAATTTTTTCATCATCTATATTTTCAAACCTCATTCTACGAATTGCCGCATAACGAACTCTAAAAAATTCATCCAAATTGTTTGAAAATATACCTAAGAAACGTAATCTATCTAATAATGGAACTGATTCATCTGCTGCTTCTTGTAATACTCTAGCATTAAATGTCAACCAACTCTTCTCTCTATCAATGTATTTTGTTTGTGATATGTTGTTCATTTTTATAATGACTTGGAAAAAGCGTTTTAATTGTTTGTCCTTTTTCTAGACTTTTCCATTCATCAATATTAAATTGTAAAGAAACAACTCCAGATGTTGGGACATTATCTATTAAAAGGTTTCCAAATTTATTAACAAAATTTGTAATAGCTTCATTATGTCCGAAAAGAATTAGACTATCATACCTATTTTCACATTTTTTTATGATTTCTTCTAATCTATATTCATCAAAAGTATACAACTCTTCCTTAATCATAATATTATCAAACGGAAAATTTAAATTTTCTGAATAAATAATAGCAGATTCTTTAGCTCTTCTTGCTATACTACACCACACTATGAACGATTTTGGTAAAATAGCATTTATTTGAGATGAAATTAAATGTGCATCATTAACTCCTCTCTTTGATAATGGTCTATCAATATCTTTCAAGGGAGTTTCCCAACTAGATTTTGAGTGACGAATGAGAATCAAATTTTTCATAAGTTCATATTTTTAAGTGTTCCATTATAAAGTACGTGAAAAAAAATCAAAAAATCTAAGAATATATTATAAAAAAGAAGATAATTCATAGATTATTTTAAACCGTTTATCGAAAATAGTTATGTTTATATGCAATCTTTAAATTTAATTTCTAAATTAGTATATGATTTAGTGACGGGATACTCTTTTATGAGTTCAATTTTACTCTAACCAAGTAAATTATTTTTTACAATATGCTATTAATTGTTTAACCAAAAATTATTATTATTTTATTCCTGATTTTAAACAACTACTAATTTCTTTCAGATATTTTAATTTACTATATTAAAATTTTCTGTTTTTGATTTCTTATTCTATCAAAATAAGTAGAGTTTTTTGTTATAATATGCTATTAACCAAACAAGTGAAGTTTTTCTACACTCCCTCCATATTATATCAAACAATTGAATGTTAAGCCTTTATTGTTTTATAAATCAATAAAATGCTTTGTGTTGCAAGTTTATTTTACTTCTAAACTAGTAAAAATGAATTGTATATAATATTTACTAAATTAATTATATCAGGTAAAATCCTATTTCCGAACTTTATTTTACTCTAACCAGGTAAAAGATTTATGTTATACTGCCTATTAACTGTTTAACTTTCTTTTAAAATTAAATTTCAAAAATTACCTCTTAACTAGATGTCATTAGAAATTACGTAAAGTAATTCCTAATAAATGCCGGCTATTATTCTAAATACAATTTAGAATAAATTATTATTTATTTTTTTAATAAAAAAATGTAGAAGTTATGAGAGCAAAAATTACGCTATTAATACTTTATGCTTTTATTGGGATAAACTCAGTTTATTCTCAATTTACTGCTGATAAACCCGATTTAAGATTATGTGGTTCTCCTCCAAATTATTATACAGATTATTTTAACTGTACATCAAACAATTACACATTAAATAATGTTTTTTTAAGTCTAACTAACATAAACGGTGTACCTTTAGATAATACAACTTGTATTCCTGGAACAACACAAACTATGTATATTATGTTGAATTATACATCTAATTCAAATAGTGATATATATCATGCAAGAATATTTGCAGACCTTATTATAGATGGAATAACAACTCCTTTAAATGTTAATTTTGGTACTGTTGCTCCTGGTTCAGGTCAAAGATTATTATATGGCCCTTTTAATTGGACTTGTGGTCAAGAATTATTACTTGACAAAATATTAATAGTTTGGAAAACTAGTGGAAACGGAAACGAATTAGTACCTTATAATTGTAATTCATATACAAAATCACAATGTGAATTACCTGGCGGAACTAAAATTTCAGCTCCTTTAGCTGTTCAGTTTACATATACAGGATGTACTTCTGGAACATCTTCATCTATTAATTTTCAATCTACAACTAATGGTGGAACACCACCATATACTTACGAATGGGATTTTGATTCCAATGGTACAGTTGATTCAACAATTGAAAACCCTAGTCATACATATGATAATTCAATTCCTTATTCAGCTGAGCTAAAAGTTACAGATTCGAATGGATTAACGAATGTATACATTGTACCTATCAATTATCCATCTGAAATCATTATTAATGCAAATATTGAAGAGTTAGATTGTAATATAGGATCTACTGCTTCAATAGATTTATCCATTTCTGGAGGAAGTCCACCATATTCTTTTCTTTGGAATACTGGTGCAACTACTGAAGATTTAACCAATTTAGGAGTAGGAACTTATAGTGTAACTGTAACTGATGATCTTGGCTGTACTAAAAATTATAGTACTACAATATCTCCTATTGTCTGTTGCTCTTTCAATGTTATATGTCCAACTTTTTCAATGACAAGTTTACAATGTTATGATGAACTCCCTACACAAGTTAATTATACAATACAAGAATTTGAAGCATTAGGAAATGGTGATGGAGATATTGGAGATACACCTTGTGGTATTATTCAAATTACAGCTTCAAATAGTGCATATTTAGGATGTAATACAAATGTTACTAGAACATATAATATTACAGAATATGAAGATTCAAACAATAATGGAATTCGAGATTTAGGAGAAAATACAATTCTAAACACTACGAATTGTGAACAAATCATATTAATCAATGATACCACAAACCCTAACATCAGCACACAAGCTAATGATCTAAGCGTAGAATGTGATGGAAACGGAAACACTACCGATTTAAACAATTGGTTAACTAATAATGGTAGTGCTGTAGCTTCTGATGATTGTTCAAACGTAACTTGGTCAAATGATTTCAGTCAAATTTCTGATACTTGCGGACAAACAGGTGCTGTAACGGTAACTTTCACAGCAACTGACGATTGTGGAAACTTCTCAACCACAACAGCAACCTTTACCATTATCGATACCACAAACCCTAACATCAGCACACAAGCTAATGATCTAAGCGTAGAATGTGATGGAAACGGAAACACTACCGATTTAAACAATTGGTTAACTAATAATGGTAGTGCTGTAGCTTCTGATGATTGTTCAAACGTAACTTGGTCAAATGATTTCAGTCAAATTTCTGATACTTGCGGACAAACAGGTGCTGTAACGGTAACTTTCACAGCAACTGACGATTGTGGAAACTTCTCAACCACAACAGCAACCTTTACCATTATCGATACCACAAACCCTAACATCAGCACACAAGCTAATGATTTAAGCGTAGAATGTGATGGAAACGGAAACACTACCGATTTAAACAATTGGTTAACTAATAATGGTGGTGCTGTAGCTTCTGACGATTGTTCAAACGTAACTTGGTCAAATGATTTCAGTCAAATTTCTGATACTTGCGGACAAACAGGTGCTGTAACGGTAACTTTCACAGCAACTGACGATTGTGGAAACTTCTCAACCACAACAGCAACCTTTACCATTATCGATACTACAAACCCTAACATCAGCACACAAGCTAATGATCTAAGCGTAGAATGTGATGGAAACGGAAACACTACCGATTTAAACAATTGGTTAACTAATAATGGTGGTGCTGTAGCTTCTGATGATTGTTCAAACGTAACTTGGTCAAATGATTTCAGTCAAATTTCTGATACTTGCGGACAAACAGGTGCTGTAACGGTAACTTTCACAGCAACTGACGATTGTGGAAACTTCTCAACCACAACAGTAACCTTTACCATTATCGATACTACAAACCCTAACATCAGCACACAAGCTAATGATTTAAGCGTAGAATGTGATGGAAACGGAAACACTACCGATTTAAACAATTGGTTAACTAATAATGGTGGTGCTGTAGCTTCTGATGATTGTTCAAATGTAACTTGGTCAAATGATTTCAGTCAAATTTCTGATACTTGCGGACAAACAGGTGCTGTAACGGTAACTTTCACAGCAACTGACGATTGTGGAAACTTCTCAACCACAACAGCAACCTTTACCATTATCGATACTACAAACCCTAACATCAGCACACAAGCTAATGATCTAAGCGTAGAATGTGATGGAAACGGAAACACTACCGATTTAAACAATTGGTTAACTAATAATGGTGGTGCTGTAGCTTCTGATGATTGTTCAAACGTAACTTGGTCAAATGATTTCAGTCAAATTTCTGATACTTGCGGACAAACAGGTGCTGTAACGGTAACTTTCACAGCAACTGACGATTGTGGAAACTTCTCAACCACAACAGTAACCTTTACCATTATCGATACTACAAACCCTAACATCAGCACACAAGCTAATGATTTAAGCGTAGAATGTGATGGAAACGGAAACACTACCGATTTAAACAATTGGTTAACTAATAATGGTGGTGCTGTAGCTTCTGATGATTGTTCAAATGTAACTTGGTCAAATGATTTCAGTCAAATTTCTGATACTTGCGGACAAACAGGTGCTGTAACGGTAACTTTCACAGCAACTGACGATTGTGGAAACTTCTCAACCACAACAGCAACCTTTACCATTATCGATACTACAAATCCGAACATCAGCACACAAGCTAATGATTTAAGCGTAGAATGTGATGGAAACGGAAACACTACCGATTTAAACAATTGGTTAACTAATAATGGTGGTGCTGTAGCTTCTGATGATTGTTCAAATGTAACTTGGTCAAATGATTTCAGTCAAATTTCTGATACTTGCGGACAAACAGGTGCTGTAACGGTAACTTTCACAGCAACTGACGATTGTGGAAACTTCTCAACCACAACAGCAACCTTTACCATTATCGATACTACAAATCCGAACATCAGCACACAAGCTAATGATTTAAGCGTAGAATGTGATGGAAACGGAAACACTACCGATTTAAACAATTGGTTAACTAATAATGGTGGTGCTGTAGCTTCTGATGATTGTTCAAACGTAACTTGGTCAAATGATTTCAGTCAAATTTCTGATACTTGCGGACAAACAGGTGCTGTAACGGTAACTTTCACAGCAACTGACGATTGTGGAAACTTCTCAACCACAACAGCAACCTTTACCATTATCGATACTACAAACCCTAACATCAGCACACAAGCTAATGATCTAAGCGTAGAATGTGATGGAAACGGAAACACTACCGATTTAAACAATTGGTTAACTAATAATGGTGGTGCTGTAGCTTCTGATGATTGTTCAAACGTAACTTGGTCAAATGATTTTAGTCAAATTTCTGATACTTGCGGACAAACAGGTGCTGTAACGGTAACTTTCACAGCAACTGACGATTGTGGAAACTTCTCAACCACAACAGCAACCTTTACCATTATCGATACTACAAACCCTAACATCAGCACACAAGCTAATGATCTAAGCGTAGAATGTGATGGAAACGGAAACACTACCGATTTAAACAATTGGTTAACTAATAATGGTGGTGCTGTAGCTTCTGATGATTGTTCAAACGTAACTTGGTCAAATGATTTCAGTCAAATTTCTGATACTTGCGGACAAACAGGTGCTGTAACGGTAACTTTCACAGCAACTGACGATTGTGGAAACTTCTCAACCACAACAGCAACCTTTACCATTATCGATACTACAAACCCTAACATCAGCACACAAGCTAATGATCTAAGCGTAGAATGTGATGGAAACGGAAACACTACCGATTTAAACAATTGGTTAACTAATAATGGTGGTGCTGTAGCTTCTGATGATTGTTCAAACGTAACTTGGTCAAATGATTTCAGTCAAATTTCTGATACTTGCGGACAAACAGGTGCTGTAACGGTAACTTTCACAGCAACTGACGATTGTGGAAACTTCTCAACCACAACAGCAACCTTTACCATTATCGATACTACAAACCCTAACATCAGCACACAAGCTAATGATCTAAGCGTAGAATGTGATGGAAACGGAAACACTACCGATTTAAACAATTGGTTAACTAATAATGGTGGTGCTGTAGCTTCTGATGATTGTTCAAACGTAACTTGGTCAAATGATTTTAGTCAAATTTCTGATACTTGCGGACAAACAGGTGCTGTAACGGTAACTTTCACAGCAACTGACGATTGTGGAAACTTCTCAACCACAACAGCAACCTTTACCATTATCGATACTACAAATCCGAACATCAGCACACAAGCTAATGATTTAAGCGTAGAATGTGATGGAAACGGAAACACTACCGATTTAAACAATTGGTTAACTAATAATGGTGGTGCTGTAGCTTCTGATGATTGTTCAAACGTAACTTGGTCAAATGATTTCAGTCAAATTTCTGATACTTGCGGACAAACAGGTGCTGTAACGGTAACTTTCACAGCAACTGACGATTGTGGAAACTTCTCAACCACAACAGCAACCTTTACCATTATCGATACTACAAACCCTAACATCAGCACACAAGCTAATGATCTAAGCGTAGAATGTGATGGAAACGGAAACACTACCGATTTAAACAATTGGTTAACTAATAATGGTGGTGCTGTAGCTTCTGATGATTGTTCAAACGTAACTTGGTCAAATGATTTTAGTCAAATTTCTGATACTTGCGGACAAACAGGTGCTGTAACGGTAACTTTCACAGCAACTGACGATTGTGGAAACTTCTCAACCACAACAGCAACCTTTACCATTATCGATACTACAAACCCTAACATCAGCACACAAGCTAATGATCTAAGCGTAGAATGTGATGGAAACGGAAACACTACCGATTTAAACAATTGGTTAACTAATAATGGTGGTGCTGTAGCTTCTGATGATTGTTCAAACGTAACTTGGTCAAATGATTTCAGTCAAATTTCTGATACTTGCGGACAAACAGGTGCTGTAACGGTAACTTTCACAGCAACTGACGATTGTGGAAACTTCTCAACCACAACAGCAACCTTTACCATTATCGATACTACAAACCCTAACATCAGCACACAAGCTAATGATCTAAGCGTAGAATGTGATGGAAACGGAAACACTACCGATTTAAACAATTGGTTAACTAATAATGGTGGTGCTGTAGCTTCTGATGATTGTTCAAACGTAACTTGGTCAAATGATTTCAGTCAAATTTCTGATACTTGCGGACAAACAGGTGCTGTAACGGTAACTTTCACAGCAACTGACGATTGTGGAAACTTCTCAACCACAACAGCAACCTTTACCATTATCGATACTACAAACCCTAACATCAGCACACAAGCTAATGATCTAAGCGTAGAATGTGATGGAAACGGAAACACTACCGATTTAAACAATTGGTTAACTAATAATGGTGGTGCTGTAGCTTCTGATGATTGTTCAAACGTAACTTGGTCAAATGATTTTAGTCAAATTTCTGATACTTGCGGACAAACAGGTGCTGTAACGGTAACTTTCACAGCAACTGACGATTGTGGAAACTTCTCAACCACAACAGCAACCTTTACCATTATCGATACTACAAACCCTAACATCAGCACACAAGCTAATGATCTAAGCGTAGAATGTGATGGAAACGGAAACACTACCGATTTAAACAATTGGTTAACTAATAATGGTGGTGCTGTAGCTTCTGATGATTGTTCAAACGTAACTTGGTCAAATGATTTCAGTCAAATTTCTGATACTTGCGGACAAACAGGTGCTGTAACGGTAACTTTCACAGCAACTGACGATTGTGGAAACTTCTCAACCACAACAGCAACCTTTACCATTATCGATACTACAAACCCTAACATCAGCACACAAGCTAATGATCTAAGCGTAGAATGTGATGGAAACGGAAACACTACCGATTTAAACAATTGGTTAACTAATAATGGTGGTGCTGTAGCTTCTGATGATTGTTCAAACGTAACTTGGTCAAATGATTTCAGTCAAATTTCTGATACTTGCGGACAAACAGGTGCTGTAACGGTAACTTTCACAGCAACTGACGATTGTGGAAACTTCTCAACCACAACAGCAACCTTTACCATTATCGATACTACAAATCCTGTATTTACATCTGATTTACCAGAAAATATTTCTGCTTCATGTGATAATATTCCGGAGCCAGAAAAAGTAACAGCTTCAGATAATTGTTCAACAAATGTCACAATTTTAGTTAATGATGAAGTTGTTTCTGACGGTGAGAATTGTGCTGGTAATTATACTATCATTAGAACATGGACAATTACTGATGATTGTGGAAATAATGATTCGTATAGTCAAACTATTTCAGTTTATGACACAACACCTCCATCATTAATTACTCCTTATGATACTGAACTAAATGTAACGTGTGATGAAGTACCTAGTGCTCCTCAATTAGAATTTGAAGATAATTGTTCAGGTATTTATCAAGTGACTTATAATGAAAACACAACAACAATTTCCATCTATGAATATATCATCACAAGAAATTGGAGTGTAAGTGATAATTGTGGTAATGCATCTGATTTCTCACAAACAATTAATGTTAGTGTTTCGGAACCATTTGATGCTATTCCTTTTTCAATTTGTCAAAATGATGAGCCTATCGATTTATTTAGTATATTAGATAGTTCAATTCCTACAAATGGAGAATGGATTGATGTGAATAATACTGGTGGATTAACAGGAAGTATTTATAATCCAAATAATATTCCTATTGGTTATTACACTTTACAATATATAGTTACTTTAAATGAAAGCAGTTGCCCTATGAAATTTGAAATTTATTTAAATGTAAACGATGATTGTATTGTTTTACCAGCTTGTTCAATTGAAATATACAATGCCGTATCACCAAATGATGATGGATATAATGATTTCTTCTTCATTGACGGAATAGAATGTTATCCTGATAATTCTATAGAAATATACAATAGATGGGGAATATTAGTTTATGATACAACTGGATATGATAATAGTTTCAAATCTTTTAAAGGATATTCTGAGGGAAGATCTACTGTAAATAAAAATGAATTATTACCTGATGGAACTTACTACTATATATTAAAATATAGAGATATAATGAATACAATGCACGATAAATCTGGATACTTATATCTAAGTAAATAATCTAGAGAAGAATTTAATTAACTAAAAAGAATTAATCATGAAAGCAAAATTTTTAATCATAATGTTAGTTTTATCTCAGTCATTGTGCTTTGCTCAGCAAGATTCTCAATATACTCAATATATGTACAATACTGTGAATATAAACCCTGCTTATGCTGGTTCAAGAGAAGCATTAAGCATATTCTTATTACATCGAAATCAATGGGTTGGTTTAGATGGTGCTCCTGTAACAAATGCGGCATCCATACAAACTCAAGTTGGCGACTCTAATTTTGGTGCTGGTTTATCATTTTTAAACGATAAAATAGGTCCGTCAAATGAGAATGCTATTTCAGCAGATTTAGCCTATCATATACAAATTTCAAATAATTATAAATTAGCCTTAGGTCTTAAAGGAACTGCAAACTTATTCAATTTAGATGTTAACAAACTAAACATCTACGATCAGAATGACCCTCAATTTCAAAACCTAAGCACAAAATTTTCTCCAAACATTGGAGCAGGATTGTTTTTATATTCTGAAAACACTTATATAGGTTTATCTGTACCTAATTTTTTTGAAACTAATCATTACAATGATAATGATATAGCCATTACCAAAGAGAGAATGCACTACTATTTCATAGCAGGACATGTTTTTGAATTTAACCCAAACTTTAAATTCAAACCCGCACTTCTAACAAAATTAGTACAAGGAGCTCCTTTACAAGTAGATGTTACCGCAAATTTTTTAATAAACGAAAAATTTACAATTGGAGCAGCATATAGATGGGATGCTGCTGTAAGCGGATTAGTCGGATTTCAAGTATCAAATTCAATATTTATAGGATATGGATATGATATGGAAACTACCAAATTATCGAATTATAATTCGGGTTCGCACGAAATATTTTTACGATTTGAAATATTTAATAATAATAGAATTAGTACTCCTAGATTCTTCTAAAACGATTAATTATGAAAGCAATATATTCAATTATATTAATAGGTATTTCTTGTATAAGTTTTTCGCAATCTTCTCAATTAGCTACTGCTGATAGAAAATATAATAAATACTCTTATGTAGATGCTATAGAAATTTATGAAAAAGTAGCAGAAAAAGGATATCAGTCACCCGAATTATTTAAAAAATTAGGAAACGCTTATTATTTCAATGGCGAGTTAGACAAAGCCGCAAAATGGTATAAAGACTTATTTGCAATGAATGAGGACGTTGATCCTGAATACTATTTCAGATATTCACAGGCTTTAAAAGCAATTGAAGATTATGATAATGCTAATAAATATCTAAGTTTATTCAATGAAAAAACAAATGATTCTAGAGGAAATGAATTTGCTAAAAACAAAGATTATTTAAAAAATATTGAAGCCATTTCTGGTAAATACACTATTGGAAAAACATCAATAAATTCTGAATTTTCCGACTATGGTCCATCTTATCTTGGGAATCAATTAGTCTTTGCTTCTGCTAGAAAAGAAGGCGCACTTTTTAATAAAATTCACGATTGGACAAAACAAAATTTTACAGATTTATATAGCGTTACTATTAACAGTGATAAATCATTATCTGAACCGCAAAATTTTTCAAAAAGTATAAATTCAAAATTCAATGAATCGTCACCAGTATTTACAAAAGATGGCAAAACAATGTATTTTACTCGGAATAACTATTTAGATGGTAAAAAAGGTAAAGACGATAACAAAAGTACTTTAGTTAAAATTTACAAAGCTAGTTTCATTGATAATGAATGGAAAAACATTACAGAACTTCCTTTCAATAATGATAATTATAGTACAGCTCATCCTACTTTAAGCACAGATAATAAAACCATGTACTTTGCTTCTGATATACCTGGAGGATTTGGAAATTCAGATATCTATAAAGTAAAAATAAACGATGATGGAACGTTTGGAACGCCTGAAAATTTAGGAAATACAATCAATACAGAAGGAAGAGAAACATTCCCTAACATCGCTTTTGATAATACATTATACTTTGCTTCTGATGGTCATTTAGGACTTGGTGGATTAGATGTTTTTGAGTCTAAGTTTAGTAATAACCAATTTCAAAAACCAGAAAATGTAGGAAAACCAATTAATAGTTCAATGGACGATTTCGGATTCATTGTCAATAAAGACAAATCTGGATTCTTTACATCAAATCGTGATGGAGGAAGTGGTTATGATGATATTTATTCCTTTACTATTTGTGCTCAAAAACTATATGGAATAGTTACTGATGTTGATACAAAAGAGATACTTCCCAATTCAAAAGTTATATTATTTGATTCTGATATGAAAAAAATAACAGAAATGACAACTGATGAAACTGGAAAATATACTTTTGAAATTGAGTGTAGTACAAAATATCATGTAAGAGCTTCTAAAGAAGAATATGAAACAACTGAAAAAACGTTTACATCTAAAAATGAAACAGGTGAAACTGAACTCAATTTAGAATTAAAACGCAACATATTCCCTATAAAAGAAGGAACTGATTTAGCTAAGATATTTGATATTAGTATCATTTATTTTGATCTAGACAAATGGAATATTAGACCTGATGCGGCTAAAGATTTACAAAAAATTCTTGAGGTAATGAAAAAACATCCAAAAATGGAAGTAGATATTCGCTCCCATACAGATAGTCGTCAAACTCATCGATATAACGAAATTCTATCTGATAGAAGAGCTAAATCAACATTAGAATATTTAGTTAAAAATGGCATTGAAAAATCTCGTTTAACTGCTAAAGGATATGGAGAAACACAATTAGTTAATAACTGTTCTGATGGTGTAAAATGCTCTGAAGCAGAACATCAAAAAAACAGACGAAGTGAATTTATTGTAACTAAAATGGAATAGTTTTCTTTAACTTCTACCCTTTTCCATTTTATAAAAAAGCCGTTTTAAAATTAATTTTAAAACGGCTTTTAATTTTTCAATAATTATACAATCTATTTTTTTATAAAAATATTTGTATAATACCTTTTGCCTTCAGAATTCATCCTTATAGAAACTCCAAAATGAGTATAATTTCCTTCTAAATTAGCTTTGTGTCCTTCACTAATTTTCCAGTTATTTAATACTGATTGCGGATTTAAATATCCATACGCAACATTCTCTCCTACTCTTGTTGCATTCAAAACTTGTTCTAAATTTAGTTTTCTTTGTTCAAACCCATCATGATTTGGAGTACCTGTACTTATCATATACTCATTATGTTCTTCAGATTTATACGAAATATGCTCAATAATATCTAAAGGATTTAATCCATTTTCAACTCGATAAGCATTTACTAAATCTAAAAGTTCTAATTCTACTGCATCATGCGAATAACTCTTAGGAGTCTCAATATTTGCAATATCCTCAATACTTTCAGTATCTGAAGAGCAAGAAATTAATAAAGAAAAACTGGCTAATAGGGCAAAAAGGATAGCTACTTGTTTTTTCAAAATGTTTGTTTAGTGTTTTATTCTAGGTTATTATTAAATAGGTTAAAATCATCGATTAAATGATTAAAATATTGACAAATTTACATTTAAATCTTTTATATGCAAATAAAACAGGTAAAATACATTAAATTTTAACATATAACATATAAAATTTATAATAAAAATAACAAAAAAATTACGATAAATTATTGCATTGAAACCTCGTAAAAAGAATAAAAAACGTATAAAAAGAAGTGCATGTTAAACTTAAAATAAGAGATTTAATATCATGCTACAATTTTATAACTATAGAAAATATAATTTTTTAGAAAAAAAATTACTATAAAAGTAATATTAAATTGATTTAATATTTCAGCTAAAACTATTTAAATTAAAAAGGCATTACTTTGGGAAAGTAATGCCATTTTACAAACAAATAAACAAACATGAAAATCTATATCTTTTAATTATTCTCTTTAGAAAGGATTCTAAATCGTAAAAATCAAATGAAATTAAATCAATGTTTAACAATACAAATGTACATAAAAATCGGTTACGAGCAAGTAAAATCGATAAAATACAGCAAATTTTAACATATTTTATCATTTTAAGACTTTACGGGGATAATCTATCAACATTCCAACAAGAATTTTCTGACAATTTATATCTAATTCTATCATGCAACCTATTCGGTCGTCCTTGCCAAAATTCAACTTCAACAGGTTTTACCAAAAATCCACCCCAAAATTCTGGTCTAGGAATTTCAATTTTACCCTCAAATTCTTTTTCTAATGATTTTAATTTATCTTCCAAAAATTGTCTGTTCGGAATTACTTCACTTTGATCTGAAACAATTGCACCAAGTTTACTTCCATCTGGTCGAGAAGCAAAATAATTATCCGAAATAATAGGTGACGTTTTTTCAGCAACTCCTTTTATAATAATTTGTCGTTCCATTGAATGCCAAAAAAAGGAAAGACAAATATTCGGATTAGATAAAATAGCTTTTCCTTTTTCAGAAGTATAGTTTGTGTAAAAAATAAATCCTTCCTCATTAAATTTCTTTAACAGCACTACTCTACTTTTAGGGAAACCATCTAACCCTATTGTAGCTACTGTCATAGCATTTACTTCGTCTACTCCTCCAAATTCTTCTACTTCGTGAAACCATCGATTAAAAAGGTTTATTGGATCTTCTGGAATGTTACTCTCCAGTAACTCACTCTTTTCGTATGATTTTCTATAATTTCCTAAATCTTTCATCTTATAAATTTTTAAGAGGATAAAGTTACGAACTTGATAGTATTCAACTTCATAAACAAATAATAAAATAATAATTCGTTTAGTGAAATTATTTCAAATACCAGTTTGAGTACTTTTTGTTCAAAACCGTTTTTAATCAAATCTTTCATATTCTAGATACGGTTTTCTATCGAAAATCACTCAAGCTGACAAAAAATTTCATTAAAAACTAATTGCGTTCAGTCTTTTTGTATTTGAAAAGTTTGTCTTAAATTTACGCTACTGCTCATAAGCGATACAAATATTGTACGCAATCGTAAAAGCAATGCTATAATGACAAAGGAAGAAACAGCAATCAAAGCAACATATTTTAGTATCATCGGGAATACCAGTTTAGCTATTATAAAAGGATTGGCAGGATTTTTCGGAAATTCCTATGCTTTAATTGCAGATGCAATTGAATCAACAACAGATATTTTTTCTTCTTTTTTAGTTTTGTTTGGTATAAAATATTCTAATAAACCTGCTGATGAAAATCATCCGTATGGACATGGAAGAGCAGAACCTTTAATTACGTTTCTTGTTGTAGGTTTTTTAATTACATCGGCAACCATAATTGCTTATGAAAGCATTCAAAATATTAGAACCTCACACGATTTACCAAAATCATGGACATTAATTGTACTAGGATTAATTATTATTTGGAAAGAATATTCTTTTCAAACTATAATGAAAAAAAGCATTCTTACAAACAGTTCTTCTTTAAAAGCAGATGCTTGGCATCATAGAAGTGATGCCATTACTTCTATTGCTGCTTTTATTGGAATATCTATTGCTTTATTTTTTGGGAAAGGGTATGAATCTGCCGACGATTGGGCTGCTCTTTTTGCTTCATTTTTTATCTTATATAACAGTTATTTAATTTTCAGACCTGCACTTGGAGAAATAATGGACGAACATTTATATGATGATTTAGTTGAAAATATTAGAGAAATATCAGTAAAAGTAGACGGAATCATTGGAACAGAAAAATGCTTTATAAGAAAATCTGGAATGAAATATCATGTTGATTTACATGCAATTGTTGATGCTAAAATTACTGTAAAAGAAGGACACGATTTAGCACATAAATTAAAAGACAGATTAAGAAGTGAAATATTAGAATTAGGACATGTTTTAATTCATATTGAACCAAATGAATAAAATCAACTCTTACTTTAGAAATTAAATTTAAAATTTCCGTGTATTCAATTTATAAAGCTACTACTGAAATTCAAACGTTTTTCCATCGTCGGCCAAAAGGACATCTTCAAAAATAGTTTGGGCTTCTTCTTTAAATAATTCAATATTACCATAACGAGTGGAATAATGTCCTATAACTAATTGTTTTACATTTGCTTTTTTAGCTATCGTTGCAGCTTGAATAGCTGTTGTATGCATTGTTTTTTCTGCTAAATGTGCTTCTGATTCTAAAAATGTGGATTCATGATATAATACATCTACACTGTTTATTATTGGAATAATTGTTTCATTGTATAGTGTATCACTACAAAAAGCGTAGCTTTTCTCTGCTTCTGGATCAAAAGTTAGGAGTTCATTTTGAATAATTTCTCCATTATCTAAAGTAATATTTCCACCTGATTTAATTTTTTGATAATAACAGGTTTCTATTTCATATTTTTCAACAGCTTCAATATTCAATTTACGCTGTGTATTTTTTTCTTTGAATAAATATCCGTTTGTATATACTCTATGTTTTAATGGAATTGTTTTTACAAATACTTTGTCATCTTCAAAAACAACTTCACTTTCTTTTGAATCTAATTCGTGAAAATATAAATTATATCCTGTAAATGAACCTGAGGCTTTTAATTGTAATAAAATAATTTCTTTAATTCCTTTTGGTCCATAAACATGTAAATCATTTACTCTATTAAGAAGCATAAAAGTTGATATTAACCCTACTAATCCATAAAAATGATCTCCATGTAAATGAGAAATGAAGATATGATTAATTCTCGCAAATTTAATTTTATGCTTGCGAAGTTGTACTTGAGTTCCTTCTCCACAATCAATTAAAAACATTTGATTTTTAATTTCTAATACTTGCGATGTTGGATTAGTTATTGTTCTTGGAGTTGCTGCATAACAGCCTAATATGGTTAATTTCATTTTTTATATATTCAGAGTCAATATTTTGCTAACAATAACTAAATATTGATAACTGCTCAAAATTTAGATTTAAAACCCTAAATCGCGTTCTATTTCTTCCATTTCAATAATATCTTGTGCTTCTAAAATAGATGGAACCACTGTTAAATAATCTGGAACATCATTAAAATCAATATGACTCGTAACGATTACTAATGATTTTTTTGCCTTATTATGATTTTTTGCTAAACTTTTAAAGTTTATTAAATCATTTATAACAATATTTTTATCTTTTGAAATGTCTAAAATTAAGTTTTGTTCTTTAAATGTAGCATATTGATTTGTTACATTTTCAATAAAGGTTATTACATTACCTCCTGTTTCCTTAATTATAGTTGTGTGTCCTTTTTTATCTACTTTCATGTAAAAACATTAAATTGAAACTTTAAAAATTTTATTTTCGGTTTTTAAATTTAAAAAAATAAGATAGATTTCCAAAATTTGAAATAAAAAAAGAAGTCTATACTTCTCTTTTTTTATTATTGTTTAATCTTGCTTGCTAATAAATAAATAACTGCCATTCTAACTGCTACTCCATTCTCTACTTGGTTTAAAATTACTGATTGCTGAGAATCGGCAACATCTGATGTAATTTCAACACCTCTATTAATAGGTCCTGGGTGCATAATTACTACTTCTTTATCTAAAGAATCTAGCAATTCTTTGGTTACACCATATTGTTGAGCATATTCCCTTGTTGAAGGAAAATAATTCACATCCAATCGTTCGTTTTGAACACGAAGCATATTGGCAACATCTGCCCATTCTAGTGCTTTACGAAGATTAGGTTCTACCTTAACTCCTAATGATTCTATATATTTAGGTATTAATGTTTTGGGACCACAAACTTTAACTTCTGCTCCTTGCATTTGCAATGCAAATATGTTTGACAATGCAACTCTTGAATGCAAAACATCTCCTACAATAACCACTTTTTTCCCTTCAACATTTCCTAATTTTTCACGAATTGTGAAACTATCTAACAATGCTTGAGTAGGATGCTCATGCGCTCCATCACCTGCATTTACAATACTTGCATTTACATTTTGAGATAAAAAATGAGCAGCTCCAGGACTACTATGACGCATTACTACCATGTCTACTTTCATAGATAAAATATTATTTACCGTATCTATTAATGTTTCTCCTTTTTTAACAGAAGATTGAGCCGCTGAAAAGCTCATTACATCGGCTGATAATCTTTTTTGAGCTAACTCAAATGATAATTTGGTACGTGTACTATTTTCAAAAAAAATATTGGCAATCGTTACATCTCGTAGTGAAGGGACTTTTTTTATGGGTCTATTAATTACTTCTTTAAAATGATCGGCAGTTTCAAAAATTAAATCAATATCATTTTTAGTAATGTATTTTATTCCGATTAAATGATTTACAGATAACTCTTTCATTTATATAGCTGTGTTGCGCGTTGTTGTTTTATTTTTCATTAGTAATTAGGTAAACAGCGTCTTCTCCATCATTATCTTTCCATTTTACCACTACTTTCTCGTTATTAATAGCATCTACTTGTCTTCCTCTATAATCAGGTTGAATAGGTAAATGACGACTAAATCTTCTATCAATCAATGTTAATAATTCTATTTCAGAAGGTCTTCCAAATGACTGAATTGCAGTAAGTGCAGATCGAATACTTCTTCCTGTGTACAATACATCATCAATAAAAACTACTTTTTTATCTTCAACAATAAAATTAATTTCTGTTTTGTTTGCCTCAAGTGTTTTTTCTCCTCTTCTAAAGTCATCTCTAAAAAAAGTAATGTCTAAAAATCCGAGTTTTACTTCTTTTATTTGATAATCTTCTTTTAAAATACTTGCTAATCGTTCTGCTAGATATTTTCCTCTTGGTTGAATCCCAATTAATATTGTATCTGTAAAATCTAAGTGATTTTCAATTAATTGACAGGCCAAACGATGTAGAATAATATTAACTTCTTTAGCATTGAGTAATACTTTTTGACTCATAAAGTAGTGTATTGTGTTTGGTGGGTAAATTTACAATATTTTTTATTAAATTTAGTAGATTTAATTTGTATTTACACTACTTTTGAAAGTAAACAATCTTAAATAAATTCTTCTTATGTCAAACATAGCATTAATTATAGAAGAAAGAGCGGCTAATATTGGTAATTTTTTAGTAGGGCGATTACTTCCGTTTAGAGAAAAAAGAACAGTTGGCCCTTTTGTTTTTATCGATCACATGGGACCTGCATATTTAAAAGATTATCAAAATCTAGATGTTCCTCCTCATCCCCATATTGGATTATCTACTTTAACGTATCTATTTGAAGGCAGTATTATGCATCGTGATAGTTTAGGTACTGAAATTGAGATTCAACCTGGTGCTGTAAACTGGATGACTGCTGGGAAAGGAATTACGCATTCTGAACGAACTCCTGAATATTTACGTCAATCTGAAAAAGTATTACATGGATTACAAATATGGGTTGCATTACCAAAAGAATTAGAAGATATTGACCCTTCATTTACTCATATTGAAAAGGATGATTTGCCCCAATGGACAGAAAATAATGTACATTTCAAATTGATTGCAGGAGAAGCATTTGGTAAAAAATCACCTGTTCCTGTTTACAGTAAAATGTACTTTATTGAAATTAAGAATTTTGCTAAAGCTAAAATAAATATTGGACAGCATTTATTTGGAGAAAGTGCTCTATATATTTTAGAAGGTTCTATTATTAATGGAGAACATGAATATGAAAAAAAACAAATTTTAATTGCTAAAGAGAGCTCGTTATGTGAATTTGAAATGACTGAAAATACCACTATATATATCTTTGGAGGAGAAATTTTTCCTGAAAATCGTTTTATAGAGTGGAATTTTGTTTCATCAGATAAAAATAAAATTGAAGAAGCAAAAATGAATTGGGAAAAACAACTATTCCCAAAAGTCCCAAATGAAACCGAATTTGTACCACTTCCTCCAAAAGTCAAATTTTAAAACTTATATTTTTATGACAATAGAACAAATTAACAACGAAAGTAAAGGTTTTTTTAAAGCAATAGAAGATGATAAAGAAGCGGGAAGAATGACTTATAGTTGGGCAGGTTCAACTAAACTTATAATAGATCATACCGAAGTAAACTCGGCATTTAATGGAAAAGGAGTTGGAAAACAAATGGTAATGGCTGCTATAGATTTTGCAAGAGAAAATAATTTAAAAATTTTACCACTTTGTCCGTTTACAAAAAGTGTTTTTGATAAAAATAAAGATTTACATGATGTTTTATTTTAAATTTTAACTAACAATATATTAAGTAACTTTATAGTATATAATTAATCCTCTTAGATTATGGAAACTAAAGAGTATAGCAATGGAGAGGTTACAATTATTTGGCAACCTAAAAAATGTATTCATTCAGGAATTTGTGTAAAAACACTTCCAAAAGTGTATAACCCAAAAGAAAAACCCTGGATAAAACCAGAAAATACTAATTCTGAAGAGTTAATTAATCAAGTTGCAAAATGTCCTTCTGGAGCATTGAGCATTAAAAAATAAAAACTATAAACATAAAAAAATCCCAACTTTCATTGGGATTTTTTCTTTTATGAATACATTTCTTTTCGTTGTTCTTTAATTTTTGGATCATCAAGATATTCATCAAATGTCATGTATCTATCGATAACTCCTTTTGGTGTAATTTCTAAAACTCTATTAGCAACTGTTTGAGCAAACTCATGATCATGAGTTGTAAACAATACAGAACCTTTAAAGTTTTTCAATGAATTATTAAATGCTGTAATAGATTCAAGATCCAAGTGATTTGTTGGTTCATCTAACATTAAAACATTTGCTCTCATCATCATCATTCTTGACAACATACAACGTACTTTTTCTCCTCCAGATAATACATTACATTTTTTCAATGCTTCTTCTCCTGAAAAAATCATTTTACCTAAGAAACCACGTACATATACTTCGTCTCTTTCTTCTTCTGTTTTAGCCCATTGACGTAACCAATCTACAAGATTTAAATCTGATTTAAAGAAATCATGATTTTCAGCAGGTAAATAAGATTGAGATGTTGTAATTCCCCAATCAAAAGTACCAGAATCTGCTTTCAAATTTCCATTTAAAATTTCATAGAAAGCTGTTGTTGCACGAGAATCTTTAGAGAAAACAACTACTTTATCTCCTTTAGCCATGTTTAAATCTACGTTTTTAAACAATATTTCTCCTTCAATAGAAGCACTCAATCCTTGTACATTTAAAATTTGGTCTCCTGCTTCACGTTCTGTATCAAAAATAATAGCTGGATATCTTCTACTTGATGGTTTAATTTCATCAAGATTTAATTTTTCAATCATTTTTTTACGTGATGTTGCTTGTTTAGATTTGGCAACATTGGCACTAAAACGACGTATAAACTCTTCTAATTCAGCTTTTTTCTCTTCAGCCTTTTTATTTTGTTGTGCTTTTTGTTTTGCCGCTAACTGACTTGATTCGTACCAAAATGTATAATTTCCTGAGAAATGATTGATTTTTCCAAAGTCGATATCGGAAACATGAGTACAAACCGCATCTAAAAAGTGACGATCATGCGATACTACTAAAACTGTATTTTCATAGTTAGCTAAGAAATTTTCTAACCATCCAATAGTTTCAAAATCCAAGTCATTCGTAGGTTCATCCATGATTAATACATCTGGATTACCAAAAAGAGCTTGTGCTAATAACACACGAACTTTTAACTTCCCTTCTAATTCACCCATTAAAGTATAATGATAATCAGAAGAAATACCTAAATTTGATAACATGGCTCCTGCATCTGAATCAGCATTCCATCCATTCATTTCATCAAATTGAAGTTGTAACTCTCCTATTCTATCTGCGTTTTCATCTGTATAATCTAAATATAAAGCATCCATTTCTGCTTTAATAGTATGTAACACTTTATTACCCATTAAAACTGTTTCTAAAACCGTATGTTCATCAAACATATTGTGATTTTGGTTTAAAACCGACATACGTTTACCTGGTTCAAGAATAACTCTACCTGAAGTAGGATCAAATTCTCCTGCTAAAATTTTTAAAAAAGTAGATTTTCCAGCACCGTTAGCACCTATGATTCCGTAACAATTACCTTGTGTGAAGGTTACATTTACTTCATCAAATAAAATACGTTTACCAAACTGAACTGATAAATTTGAAACTGTTAACATTATATATGAGTTTTTATAAAATTGTTGCAAAAGTAGAAAAAATTATGCAGTTTTGCTCTTATATATGCAAGAACTTAATTATAAGTTTATTTTAACGCATCCTTAACAAGACCTTTAACATCTAAAAATTACTTTTGTTCCTGTAATTAAATAATTTAGTGAATGCTTAAGAATTACATTAAATACTTTTTGCCCTTATCTATCATTGCTTTAACCTCATTAACATCTTGTAAGAAAACGTTTGATTCTAACAATTTTGTGGCTTACTTTGGTGGTGAAATTATAAATCCTCAAAATAATTATGTGTTATTTTTTAAGGATGATGCTTTATTAGATACTATTTATTTAGATGAAAACAATCGTTTTTTTCACAAATTTGATTCTTTAGCTCCTGGTTTATACACTTTTAGACACAATCCGGAATATCAATATATCTATTTTGATAAAAATGATAGTTTAATGATTCGTTTAAATTCATTAGACTTTGATAACTCATTAGCATTTTGTGGAAGAGGAGACGAAAAAAATAATTTTTTAATTGATTTATTCCTTAAAAATGAAGAAAACAGATCTAATCTTTATGATATTTTAAATGAAGATTTAGATACTTATTCAAAATCTATAGATTCTAGTTATAATATTAGAAAAGCATATTATTTAAAAAAGAAATCAGAAATTAACTGGAATGAGCATTTTGATGCTGTTGCTAAAGCTAGTGTAGATTTTGAATATTACTATAAAAAGGAATTATATCCTTATGCACATGAATATAAAACAGGAGAAAATATTTGTCCAAAACTACCAAAAGATTATTATAGCTACCGAAAATCATTAAACTTAAATAATCCAGAATTAGGTAGTTATTCCCCATTCATAAAGTATGTTACAACATTATTAAATAATATGACTTATGAAAAAGGAAAATGTAAACAAGATGGTAAATCACTTGAAAACAATGTTACTAAATTAAATATCGCTGATACTTTAATTAAAAATCAGAATATTAAAAACATTGTCCTTAATAATATTGCTTATATGTATTTGTTAGAAGATCAAAACATGTATAACAATAAAAAATTTATAGATCGATATATTGAACTTTCTTCAGATGAAGAACAACATAGAGAAGTAATTCAAATATATAATGCTGCACAAAATTTAAAAGTAGGAAATGTACTTCCAAAAGTTTCTATGATGGATAGAAATTCTAAAGATATAACCCTAAATGAAGTGATTAATAATAAAGAAACGGTTATCTTCTTTTGGACAACTCGTGCTGAATCACATATAAAATTGGCACATGAAAAAGTTGTTTTATTGCAGAAAAAATATCCAAATATCAATTTTATTGCTATAAATATCAATGATACTAAAGAAAACTGGTTAAAAACACTTGACAAATACAATCTAAATAATATTCCAGAATTAAAAGCTACAAACTTTGAAGAAATAAAAAAGAGTTGGGTAATTACTAAAATTCATAGAACAATTATCCTTAATGCTGACGGAACAATAAAGAATGCTTTTTCTAATATATTCGATGCTAATTTTGAAAAAAACTTATAAGTAAGTTTCCATAATTTTTATAGTAAAAAAGCGATTTTCAATTTAATGAAAATCGCTTTTTTAATTTTTTATACAAAGAAATAATTCTTATTTATTCCCCTTTTCAAAGTCAGCAATAAACTGAGCTAAACCAATATCAGTTAAAGGGTGTTTTAATAATCCTAAAATTGAAGATAAAGGTCCTGTCATTACATCTGCACCAATTTTAGCACAATTAACAACATGCATCGTATGACGAACAGATGCAGCTAAAATTTGTGTTTCAAAAGCATAGTTATCATATATTAAACGAATTTCATCAATTAAGTTTAAACCATCTGTTGAAACATCGTCTAATCTTCCTAAAAATGGCGAACAATATGTTGCACCTGCTTTTGCTGCTAATAATGCTTGTCCTGCTGAAAATATTAAAGTAACATTTGTTTTAATTCCTCTATCTGAAAAATATTTACAAGCTTTAATACCGTCTTTTGTCATAGGTATTTTTACAACAATTTGTTCATGTAATTCAGCTAATTCTTCACCTTCTTTAATCATTCCATCATAATCCACTGCATTTACTTCAGCACTTACATCACCATCAACAATATTACAGATATCTACATAATGTTTTAAAATATTATTTTTCCCTGTAATTCCTTCTTTTGCCATTAATGAAGGATTTGTAGTAACGCCATCAAGAACACCAAGTGCTTGAGCTTCTTTAATTTGTTCTAGATTTGCCGTGTCAATAAAAAATTTCATACGTTTTGATTTTATTAAAATTTTGTTGTGTTGTTTTAAAAATGCAAAATTACTAATTTAAATAGCAATAACAATCTTCTATTTTAAGATTTACAACTTATAATGATTCATTAATAATTTTTCATAGATAGTATCTGGAAGAACACGTTTTAAAACAATTGAGAACTTCTGCATAAAAGCACCTACTTTATAATGAATTTTTGGGTTTGAAGTATTAATAACTTTATAAATAGCTTCTGCCATTTCATTTGGATTACTACCTGAATCAACATGACTATCCATCATATCTAATGTGTTTCCGTATGTTTTTTCATAAGCAGAACCCTTTATTACAGGAGCATGATATCTTCCTGCAGCAATATTTGTTGCAAAATCTCCAGGAGCCACATTAGTAATATGTATACCAAATGATTTTACTTCCATATTCATCGCTTCTGTTATCAACTCTAAGGCTCCTTTAGAAGCAGAATAAACACTTCTAAAAGGCAATCCCATATAACCCGCTATAGACGTTATATTTATAATTAATCCGCTTTTTTGTAAACGCATTTGAGGCAGAACAGCTTTCATTACTTCAATAGGTCCAAATAAATTAGTTTCAAAATTATTTTTTATCTCTTCTGTTGGAATCTCTTCTAAAGGTCCTGTTATACCAACTCCTGCATTATTAATAACCACATCTATTCTTCCTGCCTTTGTTATAACTTCTTTAATTGCATTTTTTACACTTTCAACATTTCTTACATCTAATGCTACTAACTCGATTCTTGAATTTATTATATTCTTTGGATTCCTACTTGTTCCATACACTGTAAAACCTTTATCTAATAAATATTCTCCAATAGCTTTACCAATACCTGATGAAGCTCCTGTAATAAAAACAACTTTACTCATTATAATTCTTTGATTTTGTGATGCGAAGTTAAGCAACTTTTGGGTATAAAAAAATCCCCATAAAAGGAGATTGAAGATTTAAAAAAAAATGGCAAGCGACCTACATCGCACCGCTACAACCGCTTACCCTTGCTGCGTTCCCACCCTGGGGGAGTCTGCAGGAGCTGGTCGTGTAGGACTTGCCAGTGCAAATATACAAACATTTTATATTTTTGCAAGTGCAATTGCAATTTTAAAAATTCATTGTATATTGTACTTATAAAAAAATGTAACCATGAGAAACCTTAAGCTATTCGCTTTCATACTTTTAAGCATATCAATTATATCATGTGATGACGAAAAAAAAGATTTAAAAAGTTTTTTTTCTATTGATACTTCAGCATTAAAACAGGTATATGAGCTAAATGAAGGTGTAAATTTGTCTTTAAAGAACGATAAAAACAAAACTATTGATTCAATTATTTATTACATCAATGATAAAAACATTGGATCTGTTAAAGGAAATACTCCATTACAATTTTCATTAGAAAACCAAAAATTAGGATATCAAAAAGTTAAAGCTTTAATTTATTTTGAAGGGAACAATGTAGATGTTGCTGCAAATTTTACTGTTGCTTCAAATGTTGAGCCTAAATTATTAAAATATAAAATAATAAACACATATCCTCACGATATAAAAGCTTACACACAAGGTTTAGAATTTCACAGAGATACTTTATATGAAGGTACAGGAAATGGTGAAGGAAAAGGAACTGGTAGGAGAGGAATTTCAAGCTTAAGAAAAACAGATTATAAAACAGGTAAAGTATACAAAACCGTAGAACTCGCTCCGAAATATTTTGGTGAAGGAATAACCATTTTAAATAATAAAGTATATCAGTTAACATGGCTAAACAATGAAGGCTATATATATAATGCTGATACTTTTGAGAAAATTAAAACTTTTACCTACTTTAAAAAAATGCAAGGTTGGGGTTTAGCAAATGATGGAGAAAAATTATACATGAGTGAAGGAACTGAAAAAATTTACATATTAGACCCTGAAACATTAAAAGAAATTGACTATATAAATGTTTATACTAAGCATGCTAAAATAGAAGCTTTAAACGAATTAGAATGGATTGATGGTAAAATATGGGCAAATGTATATGGAAGAGATGCTATTGCAGTTATTGATCCTAAACACGGTGCTGTTGAAGGAATTATCAATTTAAGCGATTTAAAATCGAAAATTACACAACATCCAGATGTAGATGTATTAAATGGTATTGCCTATAACCCTAAAACAAAAACAGTATTGATTACAGGAAAAAACTGGGATAAAACATTTGAAATTGTTTTAGAAGAGTAATTTATTATGAAATTAATATTCATTTTATTTTTATTTACATTCTTTAAAATAGCTCATAATTCTTTTCAAGAAATAACAATTGAAGGTAAAATAATGACCTATGATAACAAACCTGTTGTTTTACAAAAAATAAAATGTGAACCAACAAACAAAATTTACTATACAGATAAAAATGGAGAATTTAATTTCATAACACATTTAGGAGAAAATTAATTATAAAAAGAAAAGGGTATAAAACTAAAAAAGTAACGGTTCTAGAAAAAAAATTCAACATCGTTATCTATAAAAACAAACAAAAAGATACAGTAATAATTACTAAATGTTTCCCAATAAAATAAATATTACTGTTCCTTGCTATAAAAATGAGTATTGTAGAAAAAAGTTTAAGTGGTCATTTTTTATGACTCAATTCAAAATAAAAAAGAGAGAAGTATTTTTTACTTCTCTCTTTTTCTAAAAAACGAAAATTATTTAAAAAAATTATGAAGCTAATTTAGAATACCACTTTTTAGCAATTCGCATCTCCTCTCCTATTATAAAATTTTTCTCATCTACTTTGAAAATTTCAAGAGAAACTCTGTCTTTAGAATCATATAGTTCTAATAATAATTCTAATTTTTCAATATTATTTGTTCCTTGCTTAAATGTATTAACAATAGTACATTCTTTTATATTTTTCAAGTCAAAGGCAATTTCTTTCTCATAATGATCAGTATTTCTAGAAAAATACAATTTAGAATTATCAGTACTTATACCTATAACTGAATTATCAGTCCAAGTGTCTAATTCCCCTATTTTTTTATTATCTATAATTGCTAAGGCATCTAATTTTGCTATAATTCTCTTTCTTTTTTGTAGTACACTTTTATTGATTAAAAGTATTGGTAACAAAATAATAGCGGATAAGACTATCCCTATTATCATATTTGGTGTATCCATTTTATATATAATATTTAGTTTAACTTTTAAATTTATTGTATGTTATGAACTAAATCTTACCAAAAATTATGAAATGGAAATATTATTTGTGTTGTTGAAAAAAATATAGAAAAGCTATTTTGCTTCTTTCTGTTTAAATCTATTAATGTAGAAAAATATAGCTCTTTTTTGAAAGAAAATGAGGCAACAAATTTTGAAAAAGTATTTTTAAATGAAAAAGTATTTTCAGAACTTAAATGCTCTACAAATTGATTTTCCGCTTTAATTTGTATCGCTACATTATTAACTTTCTGAGAAAATTCATTGTAAAAAGACTCACTTACATCATTGATATTAGTGGTAACATGAGAATCATTACTATTTCCATTTATAAAAACAGTAATGATTAATAAGAAAAATAAGTATCTAAAGTACTTACTCATATTTTTACAATTTAGCACCAAATGTAACTACAATTTTAAATTAAATATTTTAAAAAGATGTTAATTTATTTTCTTAAAAATAAAATGACTTTTTTAATCCCTTTTTGCTCTTTTTTGTTTGTAAAATGCCTTAGTACTAATGTAAATAGTTTTATCTAATGTCGTAAAAACGATATCTTTCCCATTGGAAATATTTAACTGTTTCACTACATCTATTTCTTGTTTTTCATTTACTAGCTCTTTGATTTCAGCAATTTCTTCCTTTGTAAATTCAAAAGTCACAAAAGCATTAGCATATACAGGTCTTTTAAATCGAATTTCTGTTGATTTATCCCAAACCACATACTCTTTTCCTAAAATTTGCATTAATTGAATCATATAAATAGGATCTGTAGCAGAAAATAAACTTCCTCCAAACATAGAACCTACATAATTCTTATTTTTATAAGTTAAAGGAATTTTAATTTTTACAACATGTAAATCATCTGATACAAAAAATATTTTTCCACAACTTCTTCGATACATTGGAGAAATATTAAACATCATTTTAAATAATGTAGACTTCTTAAAAAAACGATTTAAAAATATAAAAACAGCATCATACATTTTTTATACGGTTAAATTGGCAACAATATCTTTGACCGGTAAAATCGCTTTTGTGTGTTCAATACTTGGTCCAGCAACCCAAACTGTTTTATACGTTACTTGCGTAGCTGCTTTTTCCGTTGCCTTCATTCCAATATAAAAACGAACCATTTTAACCCATTTTTTTAATGATTTATTTTTATTCAATATACGTTCTAACCAACTTTGTCTTGTTCCTACTTTTTGTACATAAGGAGTATTAATTACAGTACAAGGCGTACCTGAAATACGCTCTGTCATTACAATATCTTTAGCTCCATAATCTACACAAGCTTGCTTATATTCATCTGAAACTCCTGCTTCAATTGAAGCTATAAACGGACTTCCTACAGAAACACCAATAGCACCATAGCTTAACATAGACTCAAAATCTTGCTTGTTTCCTACTCCACCAGCAGAAATTACAGGCAAAGTAGTTCCTTCGTTAAGTTGTTTGATTAATTCACTTGGTTCAATATTTCCTCTATGCCCACCTGCTACATTATTTACTGCAATTAATGCATCCGCATTCAAACTTTCTACTTTTTTTGCAAAAGCTAAATCGGTTACATCACAAAAAACTTTAATTCCTACTTTATGTGCTTCTTTAATTGTTTCTTCTGGACTACCTAGAGAAGTTATAATAAAATCTACTCCTTCTTCACATAACACTCTAAGTTGTTCTTTATATTTTACATTTGATTTATTTACAATTAAATTATATCCAAAACTTCCACCTTCAACTTTTGCGGCTTTTAATTCTTTTATAGAAGCTCTTAGTTCTTCTAATGTTCTATAATTCAATGCGGGAATACAACCTGCAATACCACTTTTCATTCCTTCAATCACCATTTTAGTATTGGATACTAAAAACATTGGAGCCATAATAATTGGATATTTTATCCCTAAAAGTGTTTTTAAATCTGATTTTCCCATTTTAAATTTATTTGATTCAAATATAAGAAAAGATTATTAATTACTATGCATGCATACTATTTTAATTTATTCCTAAAAAATATTATCTCCTCTTTTTTGTAGCCTTACTAGCTGCTGCCTTATTGATTACATACTTCATTGAAGAATTTTGAAAACTATACGTATTATTTTGTGTTTTATTTTTTAAATTCACATCACCATTTGGTAACAAAACAAACTCAAAACCTTCTTTTCTGTTTCTTTCTTGTGTTTCGGATGCTGTTCTATTTTTATCTAAAAAAACAGTTTCAATAATATGACTCGATTTTTGAGTATTTCCAATTAATAATTCCTTACTTTCAATATTCCAAATCTGAGACTCCATTATATCTTGATTTTCTTTTTTAACTTTTGTTTCAATAGCATTCTTCTCTTGCCAATTTAAACAATATAATTTTACACCATTTGTAGTAAATGATTTTATAGTAAAATTTAAAGGATTAAAAACAACTGATTCTATTTTTTTCAATTCTAAAGTATCTTTTGAAGAACCGTTTGTTACAAATAAAACTAGCTTCTTACCTTTTTTATCTGTAATAATTTCAGCAGAAAGATTATCTAATTTTGCTAATACTGATTTTGATGTTGATGTTGTTTTCTTTGATGTTTTCTTCTTTTGACTATAGCCTAATGATGTTACAGTAAGTAATAAAAGCAAAATTATTTTTCTCATTTTTCAATTTTTAAGACGCCAATGTACAAAAAAAGAAATCACAAATACATTAAAAAATTACAATAAATTTAACAATAACTCAAATTTTAAGCTCAAAATAAACTGAAATGTTAAATATATCTAATAATTTAAAGAGAAAAATAAAAATGTAAAGTTTTTAAAATAAATTTGGCTACTATCAAATCTAAAGTTAATAACCAAAAAATTATGTTTAAAAAAATTACGCTAATTTCAACATGTTTGCTTTTGTTATGTAGTATTGAAGGATACTCCCAAAAACGAAACAAAAAAAAATCAAAAGAAACAGCAACCGCACAAGTAAAAAAGCCTGAAGAAAAAAAAGGACCAAAACCTTATAATAAAGTAATTGATTCAACGGCTATAACTCAAAAAGGATTAATCGATGTTCATAAAATAGGAGATAAATTCCTCTTTGAAATTTCAGATTCTCTTATTGGAAAAGAAATAATGACCATTACTCGTTATTCAAAAACACCAGCTGGTGGAGGAATATTTGGTGGAGAAGAAATAAACAGACAAGTAGTAAAATTTGAAAAAGGACTGAATAACACCATTCTTTTACGTTCTATTACTTATGTAATTATGACTCCAGATGAAGACAAACCTATTACAAAAGCAGTAAGAAACTCAAGTTCAAATCCTATCATTGGAAATTACGAAATCTTAGCTTTCAAAAAAGATGGATCAGGAAAAGAAAATACAGGATACGTTATAGATATGAACGCTACTTTTGATGCAGATGTACAAACCTTCTCATTAAGCCCTGTTAACAAACAATTATTAAGCATTCAGTCATTTCAAAAAGATAAATCTTTTATACAAGATATCAAAAGTTTTCCTATAAACACTGAAATTAGAACTGTAAAAACATTCTCTACAGAACCACAAAGAATTTCAAGAACTCCAACACCAAAAATTGGAGTAAATCTACCTTCTGGTTTAGATGCAGGAGTTGTTACACTAGAACTAAACACTTCAATGCTATTATTACCAGAAAAACCAATGCGTAAAAGAGCTTTTGACAAACGTGTTGGATATTTTGCAAATCATTATGATGTATTTGAAGAAGAATCATTAAAATCAGATAAAGAAGTTTTTGCAGTAAGATGGAGATTAGAACCCAAATCTGAAGAAGATGCGCAAAGACAAAAAAATGGTGAATTAATTGAACCTAAAAAACCTATTGTATACTATATTGACCCTGCAACACCTGAAAAATGGAGATCTTATATCAAAGCAGGAATCGACGATTGGCAAGAAGCATTTGAATTTGCAGGTTGGAAAAATGCAATTCGTGGAGAATATTGGCCAGAAAACGATCCGACGATGAGCTTAGAAGATGCTCGCTTCTCAGTTTTAAGATACTTTGCAGCTGACATTCAAAATGCGTACGGTCCTAATGTTCACGATCCAAGAACAGGAGAAATACTAGAAAGTCACATTGGTTGGTATCATAATATCATGAGCTTATTACGCGATTGGTATTTAATTCAAACAGCAGCAGTAGATCCAGCAGCAAGAAATAAAACATTTGATGATAAACTAATGGGGGAACTTATCCGATTTGTTTCATCACATGAAGTGGGTCATACGCTGGGACTACGTCACAATATGGGTGCTAGTTTTGCAACTCCTGTTGAAAAATTAAGAGATAAAGATTTCCAAAAAGCAAACGGACACACTTCGTCTATCATGGATTATGCACGTTTCAATTATGTTGCTCAACCAGAAGACGGTGTAACTGATTTATTTCCAAGAATTGGAGATTATGACAAATGGGCAATCAAATGGGGTTATTCATATTTTGATGGAGCTAAAAATGAAGATGAAGAAAAAGCTAAACTTAATGAAATGACCAAAGACGCTTACAAAAATCGTCGTCTATGGTTTGGTACAGAAACAAGTCCGTATGATCCAAGATATCAAACAGAGGATTTAGGAGACGATGCTATGAAAGCTTCAGAATATGGTATTAAAAACCTAAAAAGAATTTTACCAAATTTAATAGAATGGAGTAAAGAAGATGGCGAAGATTATTCAGAATTAGAAGGATTATACGGTTCATTAGTAGGTCAGTTTAGAAGATATATGGGACACGTTACAAAAAACGTAGGTGGAATTTATGAAACACCAAAAACCTATGATATGGAAGGCGATTTATATGAAGTAGTACCTTCAAGTATTCAAAATGATGCTGTATCATTCTTAAATGAACAATTATTTACAACACCAACATGGTTATTAGACCAAAACATATTAGCCAAGATAAATCCAGATAATGGTGTTGAAGCTATAAAAAGCCTTCAAGATAGAACCCTTTCTAGTTTATTAGATGGAGATAGATTAGTTCGATTAATTGAAACATCATCTCTAAGCAAAAAAAATTATTCAGTAGATGAATTAATGAGCGATTTAAGAAAAGGAATTTTCTCAGAAGTAAAAACTAACGCTCCTATTGATATTTATAGAAGAAACTTACAAAAACTTTTTGTTGAAAATGTTATTAAAGCATTAGATATTGATAAAAAAGCAACAGCAAGATTTAATAGAAAAACTATAAAATTAAGCGAAACAGATATCCCTTCAATTGCAAGAGGTCAGTTAACAGAACTAAAATCTCAATTAAAAGTAGCCGCTAGTCTAACTAGTGACAGATTAAGCAAGTTTCACTTACAAGATTTAGTTTCAAGAATAGATACTGCTTTAAATCCTAAATAATTTAAAAACACATCCATTTTAAACCGTTTCATTTTTATGAAGCGGTTTTTTCATTATTAGCAACAAAAAAACACACTACAAATCAATAATCTACAATTATAATAAAAATATTTTTATTATAATTTTTACTACGCGAAATAATTACGTACTCCGTTTTGAATATTTGTACTGTTAAATTTTATAAAATGGAGACTGAGAAACTAAATATTCTAAAACTAAAATATAAGGATAATTTTAAAACAAAAAGTGACAACAGTTCTGTATTATTACTGTATTCATATATTTTAGAAAAAGAGAACGTTGATAGCGATTGGTGGAATGAAGACCACGGTTGCAACGATGTTGTTGGAATTTTAGAAAGAAATTTTAGTGATTTCGATTGGGAAATGTTAGAGAAAGATCTTGAAAATTGGACGCTGAATCAAATTGAATTGTTTACTCTCAGTATTATTAATGGTTCCTGTGGAAATGGATTATTTGAAGATTTAAAAGTTAGAGGTTTACAAAAAAGGTATACTTATGAAAAAAGACTTCAAATACTAATTAAGATTAGTAAAGATCAAACTTTAATAATATGGGATAATATTGATTTTTTAAAGAGATTTCCATATATGCCTTTCGAATCAATTAATAAGATAGCAATAAACATAGGGTATTATAACTATCTTTTAGAAGAATGGAAAGACTCACATGAAATGAAAGTTATGAAAGAATTAATTCAAAATTCAACAAAATAAAGAAAAATTAAAACAAGTGCCGTAAAAGAGAGTTACTTCGCTTTTCCCACTAGAGTTATAAGTAGAGCCATATAGTTAGTACTAACTATTAGTTTAATTAAAACACTATCACAGTCTCTTTTTGCTTTTTGCCTTGTTTTTAAATGACTAGCGTAAAATAGTTGCGTAGTAGAAAACTACATTTGTAGTATAAAATATAAGATGTCGTTATAAAGAGTGTTCCTTCGTTCCAAGATAGAAATTAAAACACCTTTAGACTATTAATCTTATAACCAAAGAGTGCCGTGGTAAAAGAGTTCCTTCGATTCCTACTTAGACCATCTTTTTACATTTTTTGCCTCTTTATTTTAAATTAAGAATTAAACTAAATACTAAAAATATCAAGTGTCGTAGAAAAGAATTACTTCGATTAAGGTTTCAGTAATTCAGGTTCGAATCCTGATTCCGAGAGGAATGGTGTAATGGTAACACACTGCAATAGTATCTTTTCGAATATTACCTTGATTTTATTAAGATGGAAGTTAGAAGTAGGAAGAAGGATTTTTACTATTTAAGTTGTTGTTATTGTGAAAGTAATATTCAGTCTTTTTCTAAAAATAAAATTTGAAAAAATGAAAGTAGACAATGAAACTTATAATTATTCTTGTACTATAAATAATCAAGAATTCAAATATGAGTTAAAAATTATTGCTCGTTTTAATGAAAATTTAGTACAATGTCCAATTTGCGAAGCTTACCAATGTTGCGGAGCTAGAGATAAGTTTATTTGGGCAGAATTTGAAAATGAAAAATTAGCAATACATTTTGAAGATGGTGAATTTGAAAATTATTTGTCTAATTGGTACTTTGATGGAATTACCGAAGATGCATACAAATCATTGCCTAAATTCCTAAAGGATTTTAATGAATGTAAAGGATGGGATAATGATGATATTAATCCAAATTCAATAATAGATGCTATAGATTTTAAAAATGCAATGGAGGTAATTAAAAACTCTAAAAATAATGAGAATATTGATTTGTTTTTAACCAATTTTTATCCAATAATCATTGAATTTGTTGATAAAGTCATTAAAGAAAATAAAGTACTCAATATTATAAATAACTAATTACTAAATAAAAGAATGTCGTAGCAAAGTGATACTTCGTCCACATTTGGGGAGGAATAGTGAAGTTGTAAAACCAGCAAGACTATCCAGTTCGACTCTGGCAATGACATGCCCCGTTTCACTTTGCGAATTTTACTTCTTTTTTAAGTTACAAATAGGATGCTTTCAGCAAAACAAGATTGTGGTTAAGGTTTTGAGTTTCTCTTTTACTATATCTATCAAACTTTAAAAATTAACTTTAAGGCTTTTATATTAAACAATAGCAAAAAGGTATTAATTATAGTCTTTTTGCTATTAAATAATAATTTCACTATTTTTTATAAAATAGTTCGTGATAATTAGTGGAATTAGTGTTTGAAATTACTATTAATTCGATGGGTATTTTTGCTTCAATTCTCCCAAAACAAATCCATCATTTCCAATAATTTTAAAAACAACTTGTTTGCTCTTAAAATCAAACTTTAACGTACCAAAACTTTTTGATGTTACCACCTCTCCTATTCGAAACGAATTAGGTTCTCCCGAAAAATTGGTACTTGAATGTGTCAAACCACTACTCGTGAAATCAATTACAGGATAGGACAAACCATTCACTTCTTTTTTAGAAAATTCTGAAATATGTCGGTCACCCGATAAAAGAATAACTCCTTTAGCATTCGAATCCACCAATAAGCGTTCTAATTTATCAACTTCATGTGGAAAATTACCCCAAGTTTCATAACCATGTTCATTAGAAAATACTTGAATACTACTCACAATAACATTAAAATCGGCTGTACTATTTTTTAATTGATCCTCTAACCATTTCCATTGGGTTGCACCCAAAATGGTTCCTTCACCATAGACATTAGGTTTGAATCGTTTTCTAGTTGCAGTATCTTTAGTTAGAGACGTTCTAAAATAGCGTGTGTCCAAAACTAGGACTTTTATTGTTCCTTCTTCTAATGTGTAATCGTGTACAGCATAAACACCTTCTTGTTGGCGTCTTGGGCTATCTTTGGCAACATCCATAAAATCTAAAAAAGCTTGCTGACTTTCTTTTTTAGCTGTAAATTCTATTCCTCCATCGTTTAAACCATAATCATGATCGTCCCATGTGCCAATTACAGGAACCGTTACTTTTAATTCTTGATAAGTTTTCACTGCATTTTGAGCATCATATATTTTTTTTAGCTTAATCATATTATCGGTGTCAGCATAAACAATATCGCCTCCCCAAATCCATACATCTGGTTTTGTGTTTAGAACATCATCCCACAAAAGATTCTCTACACTGTGCTTATTACAAGAACCAAACGCAATTGTAAAATCGGATTGGGTTTCATCTTGTCCATATATTGAAAAAGGAACTACTAAAAAGAGAAGTGATAAAAATTGAAGTGCTAATTTCATTTTTGGAATATTATTTTATAGTACAAAAATAACATTTACAATTCAGCTTGGTATTAAAAGAATATTAATTTACCGCTAACTGCAATTATAAAAAACTAATTACAGCCCAAAACATTTTCTACATACAACTTCAACACTGTGGCAATTCTAATTTTTTTTCAAAAACGCCAAACTTTTTGTGACAAAATATATTTTTATTTTAAGATTGTCACACTTTTTGTGACAAAACGCATTTTATTTTTAAAATTGTTACGCTTTCTGTGGCAAAATTATATTTTTTTAAAAAAATATCACGAAAAAAAGTATTTATATCTATTGCATGCTTAAATTAGAACGATTAGATTTATAATAATAAAAAAGATAATTCAATTCAGTAGAACTAAACCATTCATTCGTAGAACTAAAAACATCTTAAAGATAGAGTACAATTACCATTTATATTTGATGTTTCAAAAATGTTAGAAAAAGACATTAGTACTTACGAAAGTAGGAGAATATTAGTATTTACGCTTAACAGATAGTTATCTTGTGATTAATTCGAGGCTATGAAAATTCCACGATTAATTTTGTACTTGTAAACTTTTGTTATAATTTTATGCAACTGTAACAAGTGCCAAAACGTTAGCGATAAACTTAAAATATCGAGCCTTAAATAAATCAAACAAAAAAATGAATATAATTGAAATAATAAAAAACCAAATCATTTCTGTGAAAGAAAATACAGACAATTTAATTAAGATTATTGATTTACAAGATTGGAAAATTTCTCCAAAGATACTTGAAACTAATATGAATTGGCAGATTGGGCATTTAATTTTAGCAAACTATTTGCACGGAATAGCTTCTATTTCAGGAGCAAATGAAAAAGTCAGAGAAAGAATTAATATGCAAAATTTCATAAAATTTTATGGACCAAATTCAACTCCAAATATGTTTTTAGATGAAAAGCCAAATAATGAAGAACTATTGAAATTATATGAGTTTATCTTTGAACTAATTTATCTTGAAATAAATAAAGTTAAAATTGAAGAATTAAATAATGTAACTGAAATCCCAAATCCAAGTGCAAAAACTAAATATGAAGCATTAACGACATTAGCAAAGCACCAATCTTGGCATAACGGACAAATAGCAATTTTAAATAGAATATTAAAAAATAAGTAAAAAACCGAACTACTAACAGTAATGTTTGTAAAAAATAAATCTAAAGAAACATTTACTGCTTTTGTATTAGGCCTATCAACTAGGAACAGAAGATGAATGTCAACTTTCTGGGGTAATAAGTAAATTACTTTCTACTCAATATAAGATTAAAAAACAAGCAACAGGTTGGCCAGGTCAAATTACAGAATATGCGAATAAATATAAGTTAAGTTGGGAACTGCATTCAAGAAAATTGTACTTTATTATATTTATCAAACAGAAGATTTCAAGAAAGAATCAGAGTTAAAAAACATACTTAAAACTAGAATCTAAAATCAATTTGATTGATTTTAGATTCTAGTTTTGATTTTTGGCATGAAGAATGGTTTGCATTAGTAAATATAAATGAAAAAAGCATTCAATTCCTTTGGTCAAAAGAAAAATTAGAAATTATAAAAGCATTGGATATCGAAATAAAACAAATTAAAAATACTAATTTTTCATCTTTCAACAAACTTTTGAATTAAAAACAATTCCCAAATCATCTACGCAAAATAACTACGCACTACTACTCCACCTTTGTATCAGAAATAAAAAACAAAGGTTATGCAAATTATTATACAATCTAAAAACAATCATTTACTAGACATACTTTACAAAAATCCTGCAACCGATTTAGGTCTATATTGTAAAGAATTGCGTAATGGTGTCTTAATTGGAAATGCAGTGAGTGTAAACGAATACCACTGTTTGTTTCAAGATACCAAAAACAGCTATTTACCAGACGAAGACAATCCAATCGATTTTCAAAGCTATTGCAGTCCGTTATTGGCATTGAACATGGCAACGGAATTTTTCAATCATTTGTTCAAAAGCAACGAAACATTAGAAAACACAACTTTGTCTTGGTTGGGAAAAACCTATGCTGAAATGGATACTTTACCAGCAAATGTAGTAGTACCTACTTTTTTTATCGATTCGGGTTGGTATAAAAATGGAACATTCTTGTTATCCAAATACATTGAGGGTATTTCGGTTGTACCAAAAATTGGAAACAATTATAGTTTGAAAGTAGATGGCAAAACCATTAGAGAAACCTTGCATAAGTTTTCGGTTGTCGCATTGTTTTGTCATTTTACCAATAAACATTCTGAGTACATGTACATTGATGATTATTTCATTCAAAAGCACATTACAATATTGGCTAATTTACCAAATGTTCCTTATTTTGTGTATTATTTGTTCATCAAACGATTAATGCGTTCACCAGAACAGTTTAGAACCTTCAAACCGCAATTAGAAGCTTATTTTAACAACACAATTCAGTTTGTTTTTACCGATACGCATCAATCTCGTAAAGAATTTATTTGCAATAGAATTGAGAATAACGAAGCTGTTTTAGATTTTGGATGTGGAAACTTACAATATTTCAAGAAATTACGTAAAAGTGGTTTCACAGCAGAATATTTGGCACACGATGAAGAGGATTTTGAAGACACCGTAGATAAAATAATTGGCTATGAAAATGTAGAGAACTTGCATTGGATAGCCAATAAAGAAGACTTAATTGGTTTTGAAGGACAAGTAATCTTGAGTGAAGTTATCGAACACAATACATTAGAAGAAGCTACGGAATTGTTGTATTGGATAAAAGAGAACATTCATTTTACAACCTTGTTTATCACGACTCCTAATAGCGAATTCAACGTAAACTATGAAATGACAGAAGAATTTCGTCATGACGACCACGATTTCGAATTAACGAAACAAGAATTCATCAACTTAATCGCTTCGATATTTCCAAATAAAACGGAATATCATGGCATTGGAGATTGCGTTAACGGAGTTTATCCAACAAGCGCCATGATTGTTTACAAACAGTAAATTTAGGACGTCAGTTCGAGTGTTTTTAATGAAACAAAGTGGAATTAAAAATGTATCGAGAACTCGTGAACTGAAAAAAACTTCTCGATACGCTTCGCACTCGAAGTGACGTAGCATATAAATAATAACAACATCACTAATCACTAAAAAATGATCGACATAAAAATAAAAAAAAGAATAGAATGGTTCAGTAACAATCAAATAAACGATTTTGCACCAACCATTTCACCAGCTCCGAAATATATGGAGAGTAGCGAAATAGAAAGCATTCGGCAAGCAGTAAAATTCTTCTTGCGTGAAAATCAAACCGAAATTGTAGTACAAAAAAAGTACATGGGTTCGTATTGTAGTATTTATCTAAAACGGAATTTAGCAGACACCTATTTTATTTCTAGAAACGGTCATAAAATAGAACATATCGATTTGGAAATAGCTAAAAATAGTTTGAAAGAGCTACACCAAAAAATGCTAATTCAATATCCTGATTTTGATACGCTAATTATCGCTTCAGAATTATTGCCATGGAGCATTTTAGGAGGTGGATTAATCGAAAGAGAATACAATGCCTATCATGACGCTTTGGAAACACATACCAATTATTTAGAAAATAGTAATTTGTATCGTAAAATTAATACAGTTAAAGCTTCAGAAAGCTATATTAAGTATCTTGAAGACAATAAAGTATTGAAAAATAAAGAGTTAAAAGAAAAATATCCAAGTCACGTTATAAGACAATACGATGCTATTGCTAATTTGAAAGTAGTCGATATTCCAAAACAAAAGGAATCATTAGCCATTTTTAAAAAACAAATTGATACGTTTGGTAAAGAAGATAGTTTACATTTTAAACCCTTCAATATTTTAAAAGTAGTACATAATGACGGTAAAGAAACGCTTCCGAATAGTAATTTAACCTATACATTAGTAAATGACGATGTCTTTTTACATTTGAATTTTACACCCGAAAATGAAGCCGATAATTTAGCTAAAATATATGATTTTTTTAATACGTTAACTACTGAAAACGAGGAAGGTATTATGATAAAACCAGCGAAAAGTTATGTAAAAGGATTGCCACCTTGCTTTAAAGTAAGAAACAACAATTATCTCACGATGATTTACGGAATCAATTTTAATGCTAATTTTGACTATTATTTAGAACGCAGGAACATCAAAAGAAAATTAGAACAGTCTATCAATGGTTGGGAAATTAACCAACAAATGTTAGAAATTCCATATAAATCCTTGAATGCAGAGAACTATTTAATGAAATTATTGTTGTTAAAACGAATCAATAACGAAGAAATTGAAAAAACGTTAGATCCAAGATTATAGCTTTTTTTAACTTCAGTTCGAGTATTTTGTGGAGTGTAACGGAATAGAAATGTATCGAGAACTCGTGTAATGAATACAAAACTTCTCGATACGCTTCGCACTCGAAGTGACGTAAATCGAGGAAATTTAAAAATAAAAGAATAACATGAATAAGAAGTACAATTCGTATTCAAAAAAAATATAAAATGAAAAAAACACCAAAACTAACACTACTAATAGGTTGTCCAGCATCTGGAAAAAGTACGTTTGCCGAATGGCTTGTAAAATCAGAGCCAAAAACATTTCGAGTAAGTCGAGATGAAATCCGATTTTCACAATTCCAGGAAAAAACAGATGATACTGTAGAGAAAATGATTACTAAAATGGTTCATGAGCAAGTGAAAACGCTATTATCTAACGGCTGGAATGTAGTTTTGGATAATTGTCATACCAAAAAAGACTATATCAAGACAGCCATTAAAGAATATAGTGATTTAGCCAACATTGAATTCAAATTGTTTGACGTTCCTTTAGACGAACTGTTAGATCGTAACGCAAAACGTACTCGAGTAGTACCAAAACCAGTTATTGAAAACATGTTCAAACAATTGGAAAACCTGAAAACGAATTTCGATTTCGAACCAATAAAAAAAATTAGACGAAAAGATTTAGAATACGGAGCGCAAGATACTTCATTACCAAAAGCTATAATTTGTGATTTAGATGGAACATTAGCCTTAATGAACGGAAGAAACCCTTTTGATGCTAGTAAATGTGATGAAGATTTGTTGAATGAACCCGTTGCGAATATCTTAAAAAATTATAAAAACATAGGACATACAATTATTTTACTTTCAGGAAGAGAAGATAAATACAAAGAACCTACGTTACGATTTTTGGAAAAATACAACATTGAATACGATCATTTATTCATGCGAAAAAGTAAAGACAGCCGAAAAGATAGCGTAATTAAAACGGAATTATTCGATACCGAAATTCGTAACAAATATTTCATCGAATTTGTATTAGACGATAGAAACCAAGTAGTTGATATGTGGAGAAATGATTTAAAACTACCTTGTTTCCAAGTATATTACGGGAATTTTTAAAAACTTTACACCTGTCAGGTTTCAAAACCCTAACAGGTATTATGACACAATCTTGTCACCCTGTAAGGGTCTCATTAGTAATTCCGCAAACAAATATGTGAGCAACTAATGAGATGCTTCCAGCATGACAAGTTTGAGTGTGAAAATTAAGCATCTCATGAAAAATACTAATTCTCCTTATCATTTTTTCGGTTCTGTCGATTCATTAGATTGTGATGTGGTTTTCTTCATTGAGAAAATGCCAGAAACCATTGCTAATAAATTAGCTTTAAGTAAAAAATTAAGCGCTCAATTAGTTGAAAAATATCCAACCAAAACAATCAATGCCAATCTTGCGGTTTGTGAAAACGGTCAAATTATTCAGGTTTACAAAGGAACAGCGGACGAATTGAACAATGCTATTCTAAGAACTTTTCATTTGCACCAACAAGATTTTGATAATCGAATTACTAATGTTGTAAAACGAGATATTCACTTGAAAATGATTCGTTGTTTGCGAATGTTGTTATCCTTTATCTCTAAAACACAATACAGAACAATCGTAAAACAGTCTCTAAAACAAGATATTTATGTTAAAATAGAAGCCTTGAAAACAATTGATTTTAATACAGTTGAAGATTTTGGTAAAGGAAGTAATGCTTTAGATTTAAAAAAGTCAATGGCTTTTCAATTGGGGCAAACACTTGCTTTATATGACGGTGTAGAAGTGTATAGTAAGCAAGAAATTGTTGCCTATTTTCCAGAATTAGAACCTTTTTTAAAACGATTACCCAATACAAAGATGGAAACAATTCAACAATTTGTTACTCAATTCATTGCTGTTATTGAAGTGGAAGTACCAAAAATGAAAGTCACCGCAGAACTTTAAAACATACAAGTCTCGTAGAGACGACCCATATTGTAGCAACGTGATTTTAATCCGTTGAAGTATTACGCAAAATAATTACGTACATGTATTTCATCTTTGTACCGTAAAATAATAAGAAATGAATACTACGTTATTAAACCAAATGATTTTAGAAGGTTATATCAAGAGCAACAAACATCCTGAGCAGGATTTGTACATCTATAACTATACTCAAACAACACAGTTTGAAAAACTTTGGAACGAAGTAACCTTAGCCTGTCGTGGCATTATTATGGATGGTAATCAAAATATTGTTGCGAGACCTTTTCCTAAGTTTTTTAATTTGGGCGAACAAGAAGGTGTAGAAATTCCAAAGACCTCTTTTGAAGTGTATGACAAAATGGATGGTTCATTAGGTATTTTATATTGGATTGAAAAAAAACCATATATAGCGAGTAGAGGCTCCTTTACAAGCGATCAAGCCATTAAAGCAACGGAAATGTTACATTCGACTTATAAAGAAATTTGGTCACGTTTAGATACATCCAAAACCTACCTTTTTGAAATTATTTATCCAGAAAATAGAATTGTTTTAGATTATGGTGCTACAGAAGCTTTGGTTTTATTAGGTATCATTGATACGCAAACAGGTGTAGAATTGCCTTTAGAAGACATTGGTTTCCCAATTGTTGAAAAATATGATGGAATCAAAGATATTGCCTTTTTAAAAAGTTTGCAAAATGACAACAAAGAAGGTTTTGTTATTAAGTTTGAAAACGGTTTCCGATTGAAAGTGAAATTTGATGAATACGTTCGTTTGCATCGTATTATTACTCAACTAACAAGTATTGATATTTGGGAACATCTAAAAGAAAAACAACCTTTAGATGCTATGCTAGAGCACGTTCCAGACGAGTTTTTTAACTGGGTAAAAAATGTAATTAAAACTTTAAATAAAGAGTTTCAAGTAATTGAAGAACAATGCAAAAACGATTTTAAAATATTAGAAACACGTAAAGAGACAGCAGTTTATTTTTATACTTGTCAATTTCCAGCAGTTTTGTTTTTAATGCTCGATAACAAAAGTTACGATCACGAAATTTGGAAAAGAATTCGTCCTACTTTTGAAAAACCATTTATGAATAGTGAAGAGGAATAAAAAAAGAAAATTATCATTCATAAAATACCTTATTGTATTTCAATTGCAACCATAGAATAGTAAACAATCATGTCAAAACAAAGCAATAGAGGAAAAGAAGCCAAAGACGATTTCTTTTTTGGCACACCCAAATTCAAAGAAAGCCTAAAAGAAGCCCTAGTCGATATGAATTATCTATTAACCAGAGGTTATTCTGAGAAAAATGCCTTGTTTACTGTAGGAACACGTTATAAATTAGCCAGTCGCCAACAAAAAGCTGTACAAGGCATGAGTGCTTCTAACGAACAATTAAGAATTCGTAAAGCAAAAGAAGTAGTATTTGAGACCTTGGAAAACAAAACACTAGTAATCGATGGATTCAATATTCTAATTTTATTAGAAAGTACCTTGTCTAATGGATACATTTTCAAAGGACAAGATACTTGTTATCGCGATTTATCGAGCGTTCATGGGAATTATAAAACCGTCAGTCAAACCGAAAAGGCTATTGATTTAGTAGTACATTTTTACAATGAAAGTAAATTACAGCGACTCGTTTGGATTTTCGATAAACAAGTTTCAAACAGTGGACGAATTAAAGCTAAAATAGAAGCTAAAGCGTCAGACCATAATTTAAATTGGCAAGTAATCTTAGAAGATAATGCCGATCAAGCCCTTGTAAACTCCAATCAAATAGTAGCTTCTTCTGACGGAATTGTTTTGGATAAAGCAATTAATTGGTTTAATTTGACATCCTATTTAATTGAAACAAAAATAGACAGTAAAACGATTTTTTAACCAGATAATGATCACCCAAGAAAACTTACATAAAACACTGGTAGCAGCAAAGGCCTTTATTTCAGAAGATTGGGCGATAAAACATCAAGCTCTTCTACAAGATGAGATGATGTCTTTTTTTGCCAAACAATTGTTTATTCAATTAAACTCGACATCAAGCGAAACCAGATTGCCCTATTTTGAAGAAGAAATACAACAAGATTTTGCAAAAGCTTTGAACCAATTTAAAAAGGTGTTTGCTAATGAAAATGAGTTTGTTGAACCAAAAATTGTTAGTCAACTACTTGAAAAAACTCCTTTTAAAGAATTGTTATTACTCATGGGGCAACGTATTACTTCTGCAAGTATGCAAGATGAAACAGCTATTCCTCCTTTGCGAAATATACTATTAGAGAGTTGCTTTCTACCTTTAAACAAAGAAACAACAGTAGTAGTAAAAGCTTGGGAAAAGCATGTAGGTCGTTATCCAGAAAGCATTTTCGAAACTTTAAAAGGTAATCAGAAAGAAAAAGAAATTACGATAAAGAAGCAAATTGATTATATTATAGAAAATCAAACTTGGTGGAATGTTTTTTTTCATTACAAACACGGTTTAGTTTACGAAATTAGAATTGCAAACGGACAAGGCATGCGATGGAGTAGCGATGGAAAGCAATTTATAGGTTTTCTGGAACAATTTTTAAATGAGTAAATAAAATGGAAAAGATTATATTAAATGAAAAATTAAAAACATCTTTTATAAAAGCAGGTTGGTATGAAAATAGAGATATAAGTAATCGATATTTAAAAGTAAAAGATTTGAAACATTTTCCAGAAACCATTAGAAATTTTTTATTTGAATATGGAGATTTAATTTTAAAACCTTATGAAAGTGATCATTTTAACGAATATGATTTTTCTACTAGATTATTAAAAAATCAAACTATAATTTTTAAAAACTTATGCGATGTTGAATTATATAAAATTGGAGATTGGTTAAAAGAAAATACCATGATCTTATGTGATAACAATTTAACTATTTATTTATACGATGAAATGCTCTCTAAATTAGGTAATTCTTTACAAGAAGGATTTGAATTTTTATTGGAAATGAATTTTAAAAATCAATTATATTGGGATTTCCAAAACAAAGAATGGACTAATTTAGAATAATTTATTAAATATTGTATCAACGTAAAATAATTGCGTACTTCCTACTAATATTTGTTGCAACTATATCTGACAGGTTTTAAAAACCTGTCAGATATAAAATATAAAATAATAAATATGAAGAATTACATAGACATCGGAATCAACCTAACAAATAGGCAATTCCAGAATGATACAGACACTATCATTCAAAATGCTTTAGACAATGACGTATCGCAAATGATACTGACAGGAACAAGTGTACAGGGTAGTAAAACAGCAGCTACAATAGCAAAAGAATACCCTTCTACCCTATTTTCAACCGCTGGCATTCATCCGCATGATGCTAAAAGTTTTAATAACCAAAGTATTTCAGAGCTTCGAAAATTAGTACAATTACCACACGTAGTTGCTGTTGGAGAATGCGGACTCGATTTTGACAGGGATTTTTCACCACGAGACCAACAAGAAAAGTGTTATCGAACGCAATTAGCATTAGCAGTCGAAGTACAAAAACCGCTTTTCTTACATGAAAGAGCTGCTTTTACACGTTTCATGGCTGTAACTAAAGACTATTTACCGCAATTGCCAAAAGCAATTGTACATTGTTTTACAGGAACTTTACAAGAAGCCAAAACGTATCTAGATAACGGATTTTATTTAGGTTTCACAGGAGCTATTAACGATACCAAACGATTTGCTCATTTAGAAGAAGTAGTAAAGTATGTTCCATTAGACAAAATAATGATTGAGACCGATGCTCCTTTTATGTTACCCAAAAATGTTCCTAAAACAAGTCTTACCAAGTATCACGAACGTAGAAATGAACCTGCTTTTCTACCTTATGTTGCACAAACTGTTGCTCATTTTAAAGGGATTTCTTTGGAAGAAGTAGCTTTGGCAACTACAAAAAACGCAAAAGATTTCTTTAGGATTTAAGCTGTAAAGGTATATTGAAATAACAAATGAGTTCCTTTTGTTGTTTTACTAATTTCAAATTTACCATCAATTTTTTCCATTCTCAATTCCATATTGGTTAAGCCATTTCCTTTTTTAATTGCCTCAGACAAGCCAATGCCATCATCAATTACCTCAACCTTAAAATCAACTGATGTTTGTTTAAATTGAATGTTTATGTTTTTTGCTTGACTGTGTTTATAAACATTATGAACCGCTTCTTTAACTACTAAGAAAAGATTTCTTCTAGCTTTTACAGGCAAATTGGTTTCGCTCTCTATTATATTGGAATCCAATTGTAATGTTATTCCTGTTTTATCTAAAAAACGCTCAACATACAAACTAGTATAGTCTATAAAGTTACCAATAGTATCATGCTGAGAATTTAAACTCCAAAGAATTTCTCGCATAGCCAAATTCATATCTTCCGAAGTGGTAATAATGGCTTCTAAATCTTCAATATAACTTTCCTCTTTAATTTTATATTTTAAGAATTCAGCTTGTAACTTTATAGCCGAAATTCCAGCACCTAAATCATCATGCATATCTTGTGAAATACGCTCTCTTTCTACTTGTATCGCTTTTTGACGCTCTAATTCCTTTTGTAATAATTGATTTTGGAACTCACTCTCTTTAATTTTATTTTCCTGCTGCTGAATCAGTTGCTTTTTATTATAAACAAAAACCACCATAATGATAAACCCAACAAAAAGTAGCATTACAATGATAGCAATGATATAGGTAAGCTTTATTTCGTGTGGAAGTTCGTTCATTAGTTTACTTTTTTAGCTATAGCTCCATATTTTACTAAAGCTATATAAAATAATAAATACATTACCAAATTAACTACTAAGCTTATTTTTCTTAAAATTCCTAAGAAAAACAAATCCTCTTTTTCAAATAAATACATGGGTGTAAATCTAAAAATAATATACGTACTCCATAAAAGCAAAGCTGTTGCAATCCAAAAGTTAGGATCATTAGTGATTTTTTCTTCAACAGGTAGTTTTAGTTTTTGATAAAACCATAAAATAGCATTAAAAATATAAAATAGAGCAACTAATATTCCCAATTCAGTTATAAATTGTTGGCTTAGAAAATCAACATAAAAAAAGATATAGCATAATAAAATACAACTTACTATTAGGAGTATTTTTTTTAATATTCCAATGAAAACCTTTGAGAAATAAAAACTAAAGAAAATAATGCAAAAAACAGCATAAAGATTAAAATAAATAGCATAGTCAAATTGTTTCAGATGGGTTTTAATCAATCCAAAAACTTCTAAAAAAAGTGTGATTACTAAATAAATTACTAAAAAGTTTTGAGCTCGAAGGAAATACTTCAAGCTCAAAACTAGTGCTTTTGTTGTTGTTACTAGTAAACAACTTAAATATAAAAGTTGTAATATTTCCATGTGTTATGGGTAAATAGTTCCGAAATCGAAGGCTTCGCCTTGCTTTTGATAATTATTTTTTGCACGAACAACACAACTCAATTTATTTCGATACTTTTTTTCGCTAAATTCTTCCTCAAAAATTATCATTTGAAAATATAGCTTTGAATAATCATTTTCTAATAAAAAATGACTAATGATAAACAAATAAACGTCTTTAAGTTTAAAACTAATTACTTCAGTATTTTCCATTTCTTGACCATTAATTTTAGTATTTAAATTAATATCTTTTAGTAAATTATCTTGAAATCCTTGACGCCTTTTTTTAAAATATGGTATTTCTCCATTATTATCTTTTTCAAGTTTTTCTAATTCATCATTACCATCAATTTTAAAAAAAATGTCTTCTTCACCTATTTCCATATTTTCTAATGAAGAAATAGAAAAACAAATAGAAAGTTTTTTATTATCATCTTCAATGAAGTGGATTTTAAAGTAGTTTGTAATATTTTTTATTTTAACATCTAAACTCTTATAAGAATCAATTATTTTGTTAATAAAACTTTCTGCATTGATTGAAAAATTATATTTCATGTTTTTAATATTCTTGTTTTCTAATCTTATATGTCTTGGTTGAAATCTTTCATCAGGCATGATATCAAGGAAATCAATTTTTAATATATCCAAAAATGCTTTATTAATACTTTTCTCTTGTAATTTTTGCTTACCCATAATTTCTATTTTTTGTGGTTTAACTTATTAATCGCTTCAATTTTGTTGTTTACCTGCAACTTTCTATAAATATTGCCAATATGCTTTTTAATGGTGTCAATGGTGACACACTTTTTATCGGCAATTTCTTTGTAGAGCAGCCCTTGTGCTAGCAATTCTAGGACTTCTTTTTCGGTTACGGTAAGTAACGCAATACTTTGAATCTGTATTTTAGATTCTTGAAAATGATGTAAAACACGTTTGGCAATCGCAAAACTCATGGGTGCACCTCCTTTATGAGCTTCTTGTATGGCTTGTATAATTTTATCCATTGGTTCTCCTTTTACGAGATAACCACTAGCACCTGCACGCAAGGCTGAAAATATTTTCTCATCATTTTCAAAACTCGTACACATTACAAAAGTAGTGTTAGGCATTGTTTCTGTCAATTGAAACACAATATCAATACCTGATAGATCTTGTAATTGAATATCCATTAAAACCACGTCTGGTTCTAAATCTTCCAATTCTGATAAAGCCGTTTTGCCATTATAAAATTGAGCTACACATTCCATATCTTTTTGAAAATCGATGATCTTCTTCAAAGCTTGGTTATAGTTTTTATCATCTTCTACTATGGCAATTCTAATTTTCATGTTGTTACATTTTCAGGACAAAGTTGAGCAATAAACAAATCATACACAATTACCCTTTTGGGTGATATTGAGGAAATTAGTAATAAATGTACAAATCTTAAAAGAAATAAACTATTTAAAAAAGAATTGGAATGTAACCAATATCACCCGAAAGGGTAATTGATTGGTATAGTGTTGTGTAGATACCTTTGAAACAATAACTAAAACTTTAAAATCATGAAAAAAAATGAAAAACAAGTAAAAGCTAATTACTTTTATTTAAACCACATCTTATTATTTTATAATCAAGTAAAAATTACTTTTTTATTACTTTCACTTCTTGCCTTAAATATTACTTATTCTCAAAATAATGATTGTTTACCAATATTAAAAGATGGTCTTTATAAATATATTTTAAAAACAGAAACCAGTTCGTTTAACAGTGATTTAAAAACATATTTTGAATCACAAACTTTTAAAGATCATTTTAAATCTAACAAATGGAATTTAGGAGTTAATGGAGTTATTCCAGTAGGAGAATCTGGTTTAATTTCAGAAATTGGTCTTGATTTTGGTGCCTCTGAAAATGAAATAGATAAATTTCAAGAAAAAATTAGGATAGCAAAATCATTGCAAATCGATGAAAAGTTTTATAAATCTTCAGTTACTGCTGTACCAGATGTTGAATTAGCAAAAGCTTATGTTCAGTGTGTTACTATTAATCAAAAAAGTGGCTTTTTTATAGAAAACATTATAGAAACGCCAAAAAATGTAATCTTCAATATTAAGTATAAAAAAAGTATAAGCACAGACCCTATGCCTAAAGTTAAAGATTTTAAAGTTATTGGGAGTACAAAAATCATACAAGGTATAGCTATTGGAGAAAACATTCCCGATCAAATAAGTATCTCCTGTGAAAGATATCCTGAAAACGAATTGATTTTATCCATAAATACGGATAGAGAAAATTTAGTTTATCTAGTAGAAAGAAGCGATGTTGGCTTTGAAAAAGAATTTCCAGTAGGATCAATAATTACTTCTATTTTAGATTGGAATAGTTTTTCTCAAATTACTGAAAATGTTAGTTCTAGTGCTTGGGATGCAAGCAAGTCTAAATGGGCACCTGCCGATGGAAGAACTATTTCTACTTCTAAGTATACAAGAAAAACAGGTAGGTCTAATACACCAGATCTTCGAGGTGTTTTTTTAAGAGGGTTAAATCAATTTGATCCTTTTTATACAAATCAAGTAAGTGAGCAACAAAAAGATGTTGATGGTCAAAATAGAGTTGCAGGTGATTTTCAAAAGGATATTTTCGAATCACATTTTCATACAACTGAAAAACTAACATTAGGGCATAGAAATCATGGTTATCCTGCTAGCGAAGACCTTGATCCAGGTAATTGGGCCGGATATCTACAATTAAAAACTGATTCTAAAGGTGGTTCTGAAACAAGACCTAAAAATGTTACAGTATACTATTATGTTAGAATTAATTAAATCATAATATTATGAAAACCTCTATTCATAACAATAAATATGAGTTACTTAATATTAATTATAATACTGATAAAGATATATGGCTAAAAAGTACTTATACGCTACGAAGGTTAATAGGTATATTAGGCATTCTATTGCCTTTATTACTACCTCTACTACTTTATTTAACCGATGATTTAGAAGAATTACTCCCTTCAATAAGTCATTATTATTATACAAAATCGGGTCCTCTATTTATTGCCATAATGTCTTTACTAGCTATTTTCTTTATTGTGTATAAAGGAAATGTTTTCATCGATTTTATAATCTCTTCAATTACAGGAATCTCTGCATTACTTGTTGTTTTATTACCCACAGATAGCTTACTACAAGGTTGTTTAAATATTTCAAAAAAACATATAATTACTATTTTAGAAAAAGACCCTACTAGAGAAATCACTCATTACATATCCGCAGGAATTTTCTTATTGTCGTTAGCCTATATGTCAATTTTTCGATTTACAAAAACAAGTGAGGGTTATGAAGATTCAAAAAAACAAATTGATTTTAGACATAAAATATATAGAATTCTTGGAGTCATAATGATTTTTTCAATAATCTTAATCTTTTTAGGAAGCGACTATTTTAATAAAATTGTTCCTAATTCATTTCATGACTTTCACAAAACCCATCATCTTACTTTTTGGCTAGAAACTATTGCTGTAGAATGCTTTGGTATTTCATGGCTCATAAAAGGAGGAGAATTCAAATTAAAAAAATAACAATTAAAATTTTAATATTATGAAAACAACAACATTTATCCTATATTTTTTATTCTTTGGAATTATTGGTTATAGCCAAGTAAAAACCAAAATAATAAAGATCGATTTAGGTAAGCCAAATGAAAATAGTATTTCAAATACAAATAACTTTAAATGGCTTTCTGTTAAACCAAAAAATATGATTTCAATTCAATTAATAAATGGAAATCCATTAAAATATGATTATAAGATAAACACAAAAAGTATTTCCTATTTTAACGATGAAAAACAACTAAAAAAAGAACTTGATGAAGTTAAAAATAATGAAAATTCACAAGAAGAGATTAAAGAATTAATTGAGACAACAACTACTATTCAAAATATTATAGACAATAATAAAAAACTAAATGAATACATTGACTCATTAAATATTGAAGTAGAAACTCTCTATGAAATTTTGAAACAAAAAGATGTACTAAAAGAAAATGATTATAAAGATAAAAGAGAATTATTTCTTAAAATTAGTAAAAAGATTTACGGATTTAATTATAAACAAATCAATGAATTGGAAGATTTTAAAAAGGATGCCAAATATTTAAGTACACAAAAAAGCTTACTAAAAACAAAAGATAAAGCTGAAAAAAGCACTGGAAATATTATAAAAAAATTATTTAGTTTTAATTTAGAGCAATACATCTTACCAATTGATATTCAAGGTCAAAATATTGATGCCATAGAATTTAAATTGAAACGTTTTGACAAAGAAACAAAAGAAGAAGATGTCAATTTTGCATCTAAGCCCTATAATATTTGGATTAAAGGGGGTTTAAAAATTGATGTCAGTGCAGGGATATTTTTTAGTTCAGTTTATGATCGTGAATTTGACACAAAGGATGATTTGACAGTTCCAGGAAATAAAATTATTACTTTAAAAAATAGAGGTGACTATGATTTTGCTTTTGGTTCTACTGTAAATACTTATATAAGAATGAATTCTTGGATAGTCCCTTCAATCAATTTTGGAGCAGCTCTAACTGCCAATCAAAAGTTTCAATTTTTGTTAGGTGTTGGAGCTATATTAGGGAAACAAGAGCGTATTATTTTTACAACAGGTCTTGCTATGGGAAAAGTAGAAAGAATTGCAGATTCCTATAATGTTGGTAATTCTTATAACCTTGGTGATTCAGGAACAATACCAACGCAAACTCAATTCAAATTTGGACACTTTTTTGGAATAACTTATAATTTATCGAAAGTTAAAAAAATAAGTTTAGAGAAAGGAATTGAATAAAATATAAGCACATTTTACAAAATACAAATTTCACTCCTACGTAAAATAATTACGCAGGAGTGTTTTTATTTTGTACCATAATCTAATAGGCAAAGTATTGCTTTGAAAATAAAGAAAAATCTTCGTTTCCAAAACAATAAATTATTAAAAATGAATATCAAAATTCAAAAACTATTAGAGGGAGAAACCATTGTTTCTCGAGAAGCCGGTAACAGTATGTTACCTATTTTAAAGTCCAAGCAAGCTGTTCGATTAGCACCCACAAGTTGGGAAGAATGTAATGTAGGTGATATAGTGTATTGTAAAGTAAGAGGCAACGTGTATACGCATTTAGTAAAAGCGAAAAACGAAAGAAGAGGCTTACAAATAGGCAACAATCACGGACATATAAACGGTTGGACCAAGCAAGTATATGGAAAAGTAATTGAGATTCTCAAGGACTAATCCTTATACTTTTACTTTTTTTAATTATGTTCTAATTATAATTCCATCTTTCAGTTCATCATCATTAGGTTTTTCAAACCAAGTTTCCATGAAATCAAAATCAGCTTGCGAAACATCAAATTCATAACTAACTCCTTTTTCATTATTACGCTGTTTTACTCTTTCCCATCGGATTTCTTTTGAAATATCTAGAAAATGAAGCCTTATTTCATATCCGTTTGAAATTGCAAATTTTTTAAATTTATCTCTATGTTCTTTTTTCGATAATCCTAAATCAAGAATACTATGGGTATTGGCATTTTCTAATTGGATGATTAGATCCATTATTAAAGTTTCTGCACGATTGATTCTTTCTAAAAACCACTCTAACCCATCTTCTTCTTTCTTATCTGATAAAAATAACGTATTATTCCATTTATCTATTGAAAATATAATCCCTTTATTTTCTTGTTTTAGTTTATTTGCATAAGTAGTTTTTCCAGAACCTGTATTTCCTACTATAAGATGTATCATATATTTATTATATTTTATCGAGTTGGTGTTTTGTACGTTTATTTTCGATATTACCTGTATTTAAAGTTGTTGCTGGTTCAAAAAGCATTACAGAAACTTCTTCATCTGCAACAGGTTTATGTTCTACTCCTTTTGGGATAATTAAAAATTCATTTTCATTTATTATTACTGTTTTGTCTCTAAATTCCATTTTTAAAACACCTTTAATAACGAAAAATAATTCGTCTTCATTATCGTGTTTATGCCAGACAAATTCTCCTTTTAGTTTTACTAATTTAACATATTGTCCGTTTAGTTCTCCTACTATTTTTGGACTCCAGTGTTCTGAAAAAAGTTCTAACTTCTGATTAATATTTTGTACTTTCATTATAGTTGGCTTCTATTTTCTGGTTTAAATTTTTAATCGTTTCTTTTAGCATTACGGGAACAATTATTTTATGAAAAGGTTTTACTGGAAAGAAGTATAATTTTCCAAACCAATTATTAAAAACAACTGTCGTTGTAATTGTGATTTGCTTTTGCGTTATGTTTGCTTTATTTTTTTCTATGAATAAAGATACTCGGAAGTTAAGGTGTTTATCATTTTCTCCTAAAACAATTTCTTGATTACTTGTTTCAAAAATTTTAAAAATACCTATTTGTTCATCAGGCTCTCCTTTTAAATTAGCAACTATTTCTTTCTTGTTTTGAATTTTATTTGTGATTTTTAATCCAAAAACACGTACTAACTTATTTCTAAAAGTAAATAACGTTTCAATCCATTTAGGGCTTGTGTTAAAAAATGCTTTTAAAACATCAATTGGTAATATTATATCTTCTTTGTCTATTATAGAACCTTGAAAACTATCAATATAATGATATGATTGTTTGTTTACATTTAACAAAGATTCTTTGGGAAGTTGTGACTTTACAGTATCCATTTTTCACTAAATATTGAAACTATAAAGTTACTCTTTTTTTAAGAATAATCCTTCATCTGTATTGATTTTTACAAGTACTAAAATCTACTATACATAAAATATGTACTAATCCAATAACCGTTTACTTTTAGTGAATTTCGAAGTAATTTTTCTAAGAAACTATCTCCAAAGGCCCAATCAGTAGCTCTTCTATTGGTTACAATTCCACTTGAATAAATGGTGTAATCTACCACTTTTGTTAAAGAAGATTTTTTATAATAATTATTCCACTTTTGATATTTAAATTCTAATAGGTTTTGAAAATATTTTTCTTTTATATCTTCAATATTCAAATAGAGTAAATCATTCTTGTCTGGTCTACTTTTATTGATATAAAATAAAAGATGTTTAGATGGTGCTATATTATTAGCAAATGTTTTCAATAAATCGTCTTCTTTACTGTCTAAAGCTTTGATTAATTCTTCTTTTAATATATCAAAAGTAGCATAGCCTTCATGAATATCCATTTTACCTTGTAATCCTGTAAAAATTCCTTTTTTATTCATCACTTTCATGTCTCCCTTATAGAACGTTAAGGTTTCATCTTCTTCAAAGTTTGCAATATCATCAAATGGTCCTGCATTTAGAATTGTACCTTTTTCATCTATTAATGAGTATTTTCCATCTTTTTTAGCTTTAAATAGATTATCATAGCTCAATTTAGCAATATGTTCATACTGAAAAGGTAGTATTACTTTATTATGATTATCAATTAAACCATATTTTCCTTTTTTTTGAGCGGGAAATATTTTATACTCTTCGTTATAATTTTGAAAGGTTAAATCTAAATTATCATAAGAATTTGGTATTAAAACAGTATTCTTATTATCTATAATGCCATATTTTCCTTTCTTTAAGGTTAAAAATAATGTTTTTCCATCCATAATACATTCTTGTATTATATCATCATATTCAAAAGGAATTTCTAATTTTCCAGTATGTTCATTAAAAAGACCTACTCTATTTTTAATGTTTTTTAATCTTAAATAAGCATTATCATGAATTGATGGTGGTGTTTTTAATAAATTAGTATCCAGTAAATAAGAATGTTCTATTATTTCATCTGGAAAAATTATTTTTAATTTTTCATCTACTAATGTGTATTTTCCGTTTCTTACAGCTAGAATTGTTTTACTTTTTTGTATATCTGTATCTGTAATAAAATCATAGACTGCTGGCAATATTTCTTTTCCATATGAATTATATAATCCGAATTTACGCTCTGGTTCTGGAGTAACTACAAATAGTAAATCTGATTTATCAAATATATGCTCGTATTGTACTGGAATTAAGACTTCATTTTTTTTATTAATAAGTCCATATTTTCCATCTTGTTTAACAGAGAAAACATCTTTTAAATTACTCAACGAAAAGTCTTCTATATCATCATAAATTATTGGTATTATTTCTTCTCCTTTTCTAGAGAACCATCCCTTTTTATTATTATTCATTACTTTAAATCCTGAATTAAATCCTTGTATTTGAATGTCATCATAAGCAATAGGAATAACAGTATCTAAAGCATAAGTAAACATCCCTACTTTATTATTTTCCTTTAATTCAATGTACTGAGTTCCATCTAAATAAATGTTTTGATATTTAGGCTCTATTATCTTTTTTGAATTTACTAAGTAAGCTCCTTTTAACTTTCCTTTTTCTACTTGTACAATTTGTCTAATATTATCGTAAGACGCTTTGTCTAATTCAACAGGAAAAATAACTTTTTCTTGAAAATTGACTCCGAATTTTTTATCTTTTTCAACGATATAGATATTTAGGTATTTCTTTTGTGAAACAAACTTATTTTTATTAATCAAATGAGTGTAACTACTGCCAATGGGCTTTCCATCAATAGAAATAGCATCATATTCAAAATCTAATGTTTGCTTTCCATCAATAAAAAGACCATACTTTCCTTCATGACTAAAAAACATAGCATTAGTAAACAGAAAAATAGCGTTGCTTGTGTATTTTGTTTTTTTATCAAATAAGTAAATATCTAATGTGTTTTCTTTTTCATTTTTAACTAAAGATACATTACTAACTGGATTTGAATAAACTATTTTAGGATATTTTATAGGCAAAATACTATTTCCTTTATCATCAAAAGAACCATATTTTCCTTTATCACAAACTATAATAGCATCAGTATTATAATCTACATAAACTGAATCTAAGGTAATAGGAATTAGTATTTCTCCATTTCTATTGGCAACACCTCTTTTTTTATCTTTTCTTAGTACTAAAACAGATTGTCTAAAATCAATTTCATCATAAATAGGTTTTATAATAACCGTATCATTTCTTTTATAACCTACTTTATTTTCTTTATCTCTAAAAATAGAATATCGATTTCCTGATTCTCTTGGAGCTTTAACTCCTATTTCGTCTGCCACTTCCATTGTAGGTCTATGAGGGACTTGTGCATATAAATTAAAAGCTATAAAGAAGAAGAACACGATACTTTTTTTCATAATTTATTTGTTTTTGCTCACCAAATATAATTGAATTATGGATATAAAAAAACTGCTTCCTTTTGAGAAGCAGTTTTTTATAGTCATTATTTATTTTTTATTCTATTCTTCCGTTTTTAATTTCTTCCACACATTCCGGATTTAATAAAGTAGATGTATCTCCAAAATTAGCAAAGTCTCCTTCTGCTATTTTTCTTAATATTCTTCTCATAATTTTACCTGATCGTGTTTTTGGTAAACCTTTTACAAATTGAATTTTATCTAGTTTTGCAATAGGTCCTATTTGTTCTGATATTAATTGGTTAATTTCTCTGGTCAGATTTTCTTTATCTCTATTTTCTCCAGATTCTTTTAAGATAATAAACCCATATAAAGCATTTCCTTTTACATCATGAGGGAATCCTACGATAGCACTTTCTGCAACTGCTGGATGCTCATTTATATTATCTTCAATAGGAGCTGTTCCTAAATTGTGTCCTGAAACAATGATAACATCATCTACTCTACCTGTAATTCTATAATATCCAACCTCATCTCTCAAAGCACCATCTCCTGTGAAGTATTTTCCAGGAAAAGCTGTGAAATAGGTGTCTTTATATCGTTGGTGATCGCCCCAAATAGTTCTTGCCATTGATGGCCAAGGGAATTTAATACACAAACTTCCGGTTACCTGATTACCTTCAATTTCATTACGTAATTCATCCATTAAAACAGGTTGAATACCTGGTAAAGGTAAAGATGCATAAGTTGGTTTTGTAGGTGTTACGAAAGGAATTGGAGAAATCATAATTCCACCTGTTTCAGTCTGCCACCAAGTATCTACTAGTGGACATCTTTTGCCACCTACATGGTCATTATACCAGTGCCATGCTTCTTCGTTTATTGGTTCTCCAACAGATCCAATAACTTTTAAACTTTTAAACTGAAAACGTTGTATGTATTCTACACTTTCTTTTGCTAAAGCTCTAATAGCTGTAGGAGCTGTATAGAATTGATTTACCTTATGTTTTTCTATTACTTCCCAAAAACGACTATGATCTGGATAAGACGGAATTCCTTCAAAAATAACTGTAGTAGCTCCATTTAAAAGTGGTCCATATAATATATATGAATGACCTGTTATCCAACCTATATCGGCTGTACACCAATATACATCGTCTTCTTCATAGCTAAATACATTTTTAAAAGTATAAGCTGTAGACACCATATATCCTGCGGTAGTATGTACCATTCCTTTTGGTTTACCTGTAGAACCTGAAGTATAAAGAATAAACAAAGGGTCTTCTGCATCCATAATTTCTGCAACATGATTACCAAGTGCTTCATCTAAAAGAGGTTGTAACCAAATATCTCTTCCTTCTTTCATAATCACATTTCCACCAGTACGTTTTACAACTAGTACTTTTTCAACACATGAGCAATTAAATAATGATTCGTCAACAATACTTTTTAAATCAATTACTTTATTTCCTCTATATCCTCCATCTGAAGTAATAACCATTTTACATTCGCTATCATTTATTCTTGTTGCTACTGCTGACGCAGAGAAACCTGCAAAAATGACTGAGTGAACGGCTCCTATTCTAGCACAAGCTAAAACTGCAATGGCTAATTCTGGAATCATAGGCAAATAAATACAAACTCTATCTCCTTTTTTAATTCCTTGTTCTTTTAAAACGTTGGCCATTTTTGCAACTTTTTCATATAACTCATTGTACGTTATATGTTGCGCTTCTTCATCAGGATTATTTGGTTCGAAAATAATGGCTGTTTTATCCCCTCTTTTATTTAAGTGACGATCAATACAGTTTTTCGTAATATTTAATTTCGCATTAACAAACCATTTAAATTGAGCTTCCTCCATGTTAAACTCAAAGACTTTGTCCCATTGTTGGTACCAAATAAAATTTTCATCGGCTATTTTATCCCAAAATTTTCTAGGCTCACGAACCGATTTCTTATACATTTTAAAGTAATTCTCTAAGTCTTTAATTTTATAATAGCTCATATATTGTACGTTTTGTTTAATCGAAGTGTAAAGATAATAATTCTATAACAAGAAATAAATTTTATGTTGCTAAATTGCTATAGTTCTATTAGTTGAATACCTATCTATGATTAAATAATATTCAATGTAAGAAACTATTTTTTTTACAATTCACATTTTATTACTGTTTTATTTAAATTATAAGTTCTATTCTAGTAATTCTTTTACTTTATCTACTAATTTTTTTAATGAGAAAGGTTTTGTCATATAAGCGCTTGCTCCTAAGTCTATTCCTCTTTGAATGTCTGATTCTTTATTTTTTGCTGATAAAAAGATAACCTTACAATTATCTAATTTTTTATCATTGTTAATTTCTTCAAGTGTTGCATAACCATCTACATTTGGCATCATCACATCAAGAATAATAACATCTGGTATTTGATTTTTTAATATATCTAATGCTTCTTGTCCATCTCGTGCTATAAACACTTCAAAATTATTTTTCTTAAATGTATATTCAAGAGACATAATAATATTAGGTTCGTCATCTACAATAAGTATCTTTTTCATTCTTAACTTTTTTGTTTAAACATTTATTTTGGGCAATGTAAAAGTAAAGCAAGCACCATTTTTATCGTTATTTTGTCCCCAAATTTTTCCTTGATGCAGTTCTATAATTTGTTTACAAATAGCTAATCCTAAACCACTTCCTACTGGTTTTTTTATATTTTGATTATTTGATTGATAAAATTTGTCAAAAATGTTTTCAAAGTCATTTATGTTTACTCCTTTTCCATTATCTAAAATTGAAACTTCATATTCTTCTTTTTTGTTCTTAATCCTAATGTTAATTATTCCATTATCATCTGGACAAAATTTAATAGCATTTGAAAGTAAATTTGTTATTACTTGTACTATTCTATCTTCATCATAAAAAAAGGAGAAGGTTGTTTCATTTTCAAAATGCAAAGTAATTCCTTTATTTTTAATTAATTGTTGTAAGGGTTCAATTGTTTTTAAAATAGTTTCATTTAAATTATTTTCTGTTAGATTTAATGTTTGTTTTCCTGTTTCAAATTTTTCTAAATCGAGTATTTTATCAATTAATCGATTGAGTCTGTCCGATTCTGAAATAATATTTTGAAGAAATTGTTTTTTTAAAGTTTCAGGAATATCATCATCATCAATTAAAATTTCACTAGCTGCTCTTATTGCAGTTATAGGTGTTCTAAGTTCGTGTGTTACCGTATCTAAAAACTCATCTTTTTGTTTGTCTTTCGTTATTAAATTTTCATTTGCATTTTGCAATTGTGCTGTTATTTTTTTTAACTCATTAGATGTTTCAGTTAGTTTTTTATTAATTAAAATAGTTTCATTTGATTCTTCTAAAATCTTCAATACTTCGGGTAGTGTTACTTTTTCTTCTTTTACTACACTCGAAATTAGAATACGTGCTGATGCTGTTCCTATGTGACCTGTCAATAAATTTTCTGCAAATTTTACCAAGCGTGCATCTGCTAATTCCTGATTTTTATCTACATTATATTTAACATTAAATATATTTAAAGCTCTATTGGTTCTTTCTACACCTAAAAACTTAATGAGTACTTTTTCTATATCTCTTGTATAAGCAGTTCCTTTCCATACAAAAGCATTTTCATGATTCATGCTATATTTATCTATATCAATATACATTTCTGCATAATTGCGTTCGCGATAATTTCCTTTAAAGCTTACCGAAACAGCAAAATAGGTCATTACGTTAAAAAACATACTCCAAAAAAAGGCATGAGAAATAGGCGATAAATAATCTAACCCAAACAAAGCTAGCGGTTTTAAAAAATCGATATTCATAAACCCTGTTGCAATAAAAGTATTAGCTGCATTTGTTATTCCAAAAGAATATGGAATTAACAATGTGTAAAAACACACAGCAAAACCTATAATAATTCCCCAAATAGCACCTAAACGCGAACCTCTTCTCCAAAACAAAGCACCAAAAAATGCAGGTGCCAATTGACCAATAATAACAAATGAAACTAACCCTATTGATCCTAAACTATAATCTAATGCAAAAAAGCGATAAATTAAATAAGAAATGATAATCAATGAAAAGATTCCTATTTTTCTAATATTGACTATCTTTTTATTATTAATGACTTGCTCTTCATTTTTTAATTTCCCTAAGAAAGTATATGGAATTAATAAATTATTACTTAGCATTGTAGACAAGCTAATACTAGATACAATAATCATAGAAATAGCAGCCGAAAAACCTCCAAGAAATACAATAATAGTTAAAAAAGTATTATTAAAATATTGAGGAATTAATAACGAATAGGTATCTGCGTTTTTAGAATCTCCATCAAAAAGCACATTGCCTCCCCAAGCAATAGGATAAACAAATACATTAAAGATTAACAAATACAATGGAAATAACCAAAGAGCAGTTTTAATATGTCTTTCTCTATTATTTTCTACTACTGAAACATGAAATTGCCTAGGTAATAAAAAAATTGCAAATAAAGATAACATACATAGAAAAAACCAATTCATCCCTTGCTCTAATCCGCCTATTGTATTTTTCTGTTCAAAATTTTCTAAAACAGAAGCTTTTGCATAAATATCTTCAAATCCATCAAAAACAAAATACGTAACATAAATACCAATGATTATAAAAAACAATAATTTAAGTATGCTTTCCATAGCCACAGCCGTAATAATTCCTTTTCTTTTTTCTGAAGCATCCACATAGCGCGTTCCATAATAAGAAGCAAACAAAGCTAATGCAATAGCCACATAAGTTGTTGTATCAAAAAACACTAAAGAATCTTCTGTTGTTCTTGTAACTACATGAAAAGTTTCTGAAATAGCCTTTAATTGCAAAGCTATATAAGGCAAAATAGCAGTTAAACACACAATCGTTACAATAGCTCCTAAAAACCGGCTATTACCATAGCGAAGTGAAATAAAATCAGCAATACTAGACACATTATTTAATCGAGATATACGAATAATTTTTCTTAAAATAATAATCCAAGCAGGAATAATGATAATAGGACCTACATAAATGGTTAAATAATTTAATCCTGAATTTGCTGCTACACCAATACTTCCATAATATGTCCAAGCCGTGCAATACACTGCTAATGAAAAGGAATATACATACGAGTTATTAGCCCATTTTAAATTTTCTTTCTTTTCTGCCCAATGTGCAATAAAGAAAAGAAAAAGAAGGTAAACTAATAGAATAAAGATTAATGTAATACTATTCATAATATCTATTAACAATTATAATGGATATTAAAATTGAAAGCGACCAAATTGAAAACACATATATGTAAAATATAGGAATTCCTAACAATGCATCACTACTATCAAATAATAGTAACAAAGGGAGATTTAGCGCTAAAAAAATAAAAACCGTTAATACAACTAATTTTTGTTGATGTCGTTTTTTCATTTTACTGATTTATCTGCTTAAAAATACAATATATCTTTTTAACCTAAAAAAATCGCTGTATTATATTTACAGCGATTTTTAGTGCTAATAATCATAACTATTAATTAAAAAGGAAAATAGCGCATTAAAATAATTCATTACACCATTATGTTTCCTTTTCCTTTTTGATTTATAAAATTAATGTCCTGTTGCTTCACCAGCTCCCGAAGGGATTCTTATATTCTCTACAATATCCTGTACATCTGCTGGTGGTTCTGGAGTAAATTTATTTACAATAAAAGCAACTATAAAGTTCACAATCATAGCAATTGTACCAAAACCTTCTGGTGAAATACCAAACCACCATGACTCTTTTAAGCCTGCAACAGCTTCTTTACCCCCATCAAATAGTCCAAATTTAAATTTCATCATATAATATAGCATTAACAACATTCCCACTATCATACCCGCAATAGCACCTTCTTTATTCATTTTCTTATGAAAGATTCCTAAAATAATAGCAGGAAAGAATGAAGCGGCTGCTAATCCGAAAGCTAAAGCGACTACTGCTGCTACAAAACCAGGTGGATTAATTCCAAAATAACCCGCAATTACAACTGCTACAGTCGCTGCACCACGAGCTGCCCATAATTCACCCTTTTCAGAAATAGATGGATTAATCATTTTCTTAATTAAATCATGAGAAACAGAAGATGAAATAACCAATAACAATCCAGCAGCAGTTGACAAAGCGGCTGCTAAAGCTCCGGCTGCTACTAAAGCAATAACCCAATTTGGCAATTTGGCAATTTCAGGATTAGCCAATACCATAATATCATTATCAATAGTTAACTCATTTCCTTTTAATCCTTTCGTTTCTGATGCCGTTATAAAAGCTGCATCTTTTGATTTATCATTGTAATACTGTATTTTACCATCTCCATTTTTATCTTCATATTTTAGTAGACCTGTTTTTTCCCAGTTAGTAAACCATTGCGGCATATCGGCATAGTTTTTATCGTTAACTGTATCAATAAGATTTGCTTTTGCGAAAACGGAAACCGCAGGAGCCGTTGTATATAGAATAGCAATTAACAATAAAGCCCATCCAGCAGATTTACGAGCATCGCGTACTTTTTTCACAGTAAAGAAACGAACAATAACATGTGGCAATCCTGCTGTTCCTACCATCAATGCTAAAGTAATAGCAAAAACATCAATCATTGATTTAGAACCCGAAGTATATTCTGCAAAACCTAATTCGGTAGATAATCCGTTTAATTTATCTAGTAAATATGTATCTGAACCTGTAACCGTGCTGCCCATTCCTAATTGCGGAATTGGATTACCTGTCATTTGAATAGAGATAAAAATAGCAGGTACCATAAAAGCGAATATTAAAACACAATATTGTGCCACTTGAGTATATGTAATACCTTTCATTCCTCCTAAAACAGCATAAAATAATACGATAATCATTCCAATAACAACTCCTGTTTCAATTTCTACTTCTAAAAAACGAGAGAATACAACACCTACACCTCGCATTTGTCCTGCTACATAAGTAAACGATACAATTAAAGCACAGAAAACAGCAACTGATCGAGCCGTTTTTGAATAATAGCGCTCTCCTATGAAATCAGGAACTGTAAACTTTCCAAATTTTCGTAAATAAGGAGCTAATAACAATGCTAGTAATACATAACCACCTGTCCAACCCATAAGGTAAACAGCTCCATCATAGCCTGCGAATGAAATAATACCTGCCATTGAAATAAACGAAGCCGCAGACATCCAGTCAGCTGCTGTTGCCATTCCATTCGCTAATGGAGAAACACCTCCTCCTGCTACATAAAACTCTTTTGTGGAACCAGCTCTAGACCAAATAGCAATTCCTATGTATATGGCAAACGTAATGCCTACAATTATATATGTCCAATTTTGTACATCCATGATTTTTTCTTTAAAGTATTAGTTTTTATTCGTCATATCCATATTTCTTGTCTAGCTTATTCATTAACCTAACATAGACAAAAATGAGAACGACAAACACATAAATAGATCCTTGTTGGGCAAACCAAAAGCCTAATGGAAAACCTCCTATTTTTATTTCGTTTAACAGATCTTTAAAAAGTATTCCTGCTCCATAAGAAACAATAAACCATATACTTAATAGTATGAGAAGGTATCTTAAGTTTTCCTTCCAGTACGCTGTTGCGTGTTTTTGATCGCTCATAATAATTTTATTTTAATTGAGATTTTATAGATAAATCATAGCCTGAAGTGTAAGTGTATTTACAGCATCATTTTGTGCGTATTTTAACGTTTGATATTCTAATGTAATCTTAGAATTATGTCCACTTAAATAGAAATTAGTTCCAATACCTAATTGAGAAGCATTGTCATTAATAGCGTCTATTTTTCTATCATCATAAGACAAATAAGGTTGAAACTTTGTTTTAGTTTTTACAGGTAATACATAACCTATATGTGCATGAAGCATAGATCCTGTTTCATAAGTAGTACCTAATCTAAAATCTTTTCCATAATCGGTATTTTGATACAAAGCATAAGCTGTTATTGCACCACCATTATTTCCTATTGGTGCATCATAAAATGCATCTACTGCAAGAATGTTTACATCTTCACCTTTTAAAGTACCTGATGCATCTGCAATAACAGAACCTTTTGGATGCATAAAAAAACCAGCACCTACATTAAATATTTTTTTACTTCCCACATAAGAACCTACTTTATATGGTAAAAAATTACTCTCACTATCTAAAAAACCATATTCAAAATAGCCCGAATAGGTTTTTCCTGCTTCTTTTGATCCTAATAAACGTCTCCCTGTATAAGTTGCACTTCCTCCATTTACAGGAGTAGTACTTGCTTGTAAATTATTGGTTTCTGCTTCATTAACAGAAACTCTATATTGTAATTTTCCGAAAGATCCTTTTAAATAAACCCCTAAATGACGAGCAAATTGATCTGACAAACCCAGCGTGGCCCATGATTGTCTTTGATTGTCCAGTGTCATGAAATTTAATGTACTCTGATTATTTAAACGAGAAATACCATTCCAATAATGCAACCCACCTCCTATAGCGTGATTTTTTCCTAAGCTATATTGCGCCCAAACATCATGAAAAAATAGTTGCGAAGCATCTCCTGTTCCTGTTGGGCTCATGTTATCAGCATTTAAACTGTTTAATCCAAAATGTGTTAGGATTAAGAAATCTTTACTCACTTGCGCATACAATAGAAGCCTTGCTCTACGCAAACTAAAATTTAAATCGGCTTGTTCATTGCCATTAACATCTAAAGGTCTGTCTGAATTATGTTGCGCCCAAAACTGCGCCCATGATATGATTCTAAAATATTTAGAACCATCTTCATTTATTTTTACTTTTAAGCCTCCTTCATAATCTGGAGACCCTTGTGAGTATCCCAAAATTGAAAGAAATAATCCAGTAATAATCAACATTTTTCTCATACTATAAAATTTGATTGTTTGTTTTTGATTCAACCAAATTTTAGAATTATTTTCCAATCCTGTAATAAAGTATATATATAAATGTAAAGTAAGTATAGTTAATCTTTAAAACGTTCCCATTTTATTAACATAAATTTATCTCCTAACTCTGTAATAATCATTCCTGCACCAGATAATTGGTCTTTATTCTTTAAATATTCCACTAATTCTGCATGCTTAAATATCTTATAGCTAGGATGATAATTAGGATGTGGAGGTTTCTTTATTTTAAATTCTTTTACCCAATTACTAATTGATACATGAGAAACACCTATAATACGTTCAATTTCTCTATAGCTTAATCCTTCTAAATATAGTTGTAGTGCTTTAGTTACATAATAGTCGTCTATCTTCTTCCCTACTTTATTTACTGTGAAATAATAAGTACATGATTTGCACAAATAACGTTGTCTTTCCTTTATAATTCCGCTTTTTACAACTTTAGTATTTTGACATTTTGGACAAGCAACTATCTCCATATATATAAATTTTGCATAAATATATTAAATTAGCACAATTTAAATTATGGATTCATCATTTATTTTTGTAAAAAAATATGATTTATTAATTTTTATACATAAAAATACAACTAAATATCAATTAAATAATTTAATCTATAAAATAGAAGGTTCAATTACTAAATAAAAATATCCGATTATAGCAATGCTACAATCAGATATTCTTGTATTGAAAAAAGAAAACTATTCTTTTACTAGTTTCAAAGTTTCAGTTTCTTTTCCATTAGAAACCTTAATAAAATAGATTCCTTTATTATAATTAGAAATATTAATAGAAGTTCTTGACAAATTAATATTCTTTTCTTCTAGCTTATTCCCTGAAAAATCATAAATAGAAAGAAGATAATTAAGCGTTGAGTTATAATCTTCAATACTTATAGTTACCCTATCAATAGCTGGATTAGGTGATAAAGAAAAAACTATTTTTCCTAAATTACCTCCTACATATTCTGTATGAATAAAAGATTGTCTTAAACATATTTTTGATACGGCATGTACTATTTTATAAGCACAATTTGGATCTAAATTTTCAAAATGTAATGGAGTATTAAAATTACTACTTCTTGATATCGAATTTACTAAGGTCCAAGGTCCAGAGTTTCCATCATTATTACAATCTTTATATACATAGAATGTTTCTGAATCATAATCTCCAATATTGGCAACATAATTAGACACTGTGATAGTGTGTGGATTTGCTCCTGCATACCAACTTACTGCAAACTCAGTTTTTGGTTTACAACATTTTGTGGCAGTAAAACACTTCTCTACTGAATAATCTGAAAATGTTACTAAAACACAATAAACACCTTCACCTTGAAAAGGAATACGGTAATCGTTATATCCACCTAAAATTGAACCATTAAAAGTCCATTGAATTGAATAATCACAGTTATAACCTATAAAAGGATTAGTAGGCCATCCTGCAAAAATAGGATCTTTTGAAACACCAGGACACCATTCAATATTTGCAATCTCTGGCAGCACTATTTTAGGTTTTTTAATTGTAATAATATGTTCGGTAGTACATCCATTTTGATCTGTTATTTTAAACTTATAACTTCCATAACGATTAGGCGTAAAGCACCTTGATGTAGATAAAAGAGTACTTACTGGTAATGTAGGATGAGGTCCCCACCATTCATAAGTATAAATAGGAGTAGGAAATGTACTATATGGTCCACATAATTCTTCAAAATTATTATCACAAACTTCAATTTCATTTGGTAGATTTAATACTATATCTTCACAACCTTTCGTTATACTTACTTCATCTATATACACAGATTGCTTATGACGATAACTCGGTGTGTTAGGTGGTGTTTTTATTTTAAATAGAATTTTATTAAACTGTCCTGCTTCAGAAGAAGAAATAGTAAAATTTGCACAATATAACCTCCAAATAGAGTTACCTCCACCATCATAGGTCATATTTGCTGTAGTCAATATTAATTTTCCACTAGTTTCACAGTTATTATTATTAACAAGGTAAACTTCTACAATTTGATATGGATTATCTAAAGATAATAAACTTGTTGTTGCTCTAGCTCCCCAAAAGCACACTCTATAATCACCTGTAGCCAAAGATGTTGTTAAACTCCCTTTTAATCGTTCTCCTGCAAGCTGATTACCTAATGGTCCTGCATTTTGTGTTTGCCATAAATGAGCATATCGCCTATCTCCTGTTCTTTCATCTATACTTCCCCAAAGATTTGTAGGAACTTTTAAACTAGGGTTTGAAGAAGATCTGTCTAACAAATCTACTCCTGCACCTCCATTTGTAAACA